>JAAHHL010000043.1 GCA_010672185.1 Caldora sp. SIO3E6
TCCTCAATCATGGGCACACTGGTTAGGGAGTGATTCTTTTGCCAAAGTAGAAATCCGCCACAAAGCACCAGCACCGGCCATAGTATTAGAGATGGGGCATAGGCTAAAGCGATGTCGTTCATTGCCCTAGTTGTTTCGAGCTGTAGCTGCACCAAAGCCTGTAACGGTATCAGCCCCATTGCAATCAGCATTGGTGTGGCGTAGACAAAGCTGTGATAATGATTCAGCAATAAGATGAACCCCGTAGCTCCTAGGCACAGCATTGTACTGACTACCATAGTCAACAGCCAGCTCCCACGCAGGATACCGCGCAAACTTGCCCAGTCTTGTTTGACTCGATATTCGGAGATTAGGCGTAAACCTGTCCGGGGCAAACCTAGTCCTGCCAGAATCGCTAAAAATAATGACCAGGCCACAACATATTCATAGATGCCATACTCAGTCCTACCCATCCATCGCGCTAGAAAAATCTGCATCAGGTAGATGAGAACCAAGCCCAAAGCTTTGATAATTAATGCTACTGCCGCATCTTTAGCCAGATTTTCTAAGTTGATGCCTTTTTGGGTTTGAGAAAGTGAAGAATCCGTCATAAGAAAAGGGTCTAATTTTGTCCTAGTGCAGTGCATCTAGATCGAGTAACGAGCAGATATAGCAAAAGGCAGAGGGCAGAGGGCAGAAGGCAGTCCCAATGAAAAAAAATTTTTTTCACCACCATGCATGAAAATATCTCTCTCCGCGTCCCCGCGTCCCCGCGTCCCCGCGTCTCTTTCAAGTCAGAAGGCAAGAGATTGACAGGTGAAGGTTTCAGCATTTGGAGTTGTCCTAACCTCCCTGGCGGTTGCTATATTATTTGCGTAAAATTGACACAGATAACTGAGTTCCACCTACTTGGGAGTAGGTAGAACTTACTGGGACGGAAGATTACTTCCGATTTGCTAAAGCAACATTAGTCTCCTTTTACCCGATTAGGGAGCTCCAAGAAATAAATCATCCCAGTTTTTGGAGAAGACTAGCTCTCCGAGCTCCTCGGTGGAATGGGATGTTTTTTAATTTGGAAGTCTCTTAACACTAGGAGCGGTTTAGACGTTATATTCCATTTTTTCTGGTCTGATCCACCACAGCTCATCTGGCGATACATTGTCAATAATGCTTTCGATCCGCTTGACCCTTGTTTGCTTATTCTTGTCGAGATTCTGCTCAACTTTATTAATTTCGTACTGTAACCGACTTTGGGTCCAGGCTTCGTTCTCGGTAGGCCAGTGATATGCAGGGATGAACCCACTCTCTTCCACCTTATCAGAGACAAACCATAAAAACAGTGGCAAGGTTCGCATCTCCATAATCACTTTTTCGAGATCAGCATGAAGTTTGATTTGGATTTCTTCATTTCCGCCCACACCAGCGATGTTGTTCATCTCATGAGGATCTTTTGTCAGATCGTATAGTTCATACTCAAACTTCTTACCGTCTGGAGAGAAGTAGACTGAATATTTCCACTCATGGGAACGGATTGTACGGATGAGCTGAGGTGTATCGCTTAAATCATCTGGTAGGCGACCGTCGTCTGAGGCAAAGTGGACATATTCTCGCTCTATAGTACCTCCGGGATTGGTGAGCATGGGAGTTAAATCAGAACCCCGGAAGGCAAAGGAGAACGTATCATAGACCCCGGCAATCTTGGCTAAAGTTGGCAGGAGGTCAACTGCGCTGGCAAGGGTGTCGGTTTCTTTGGCTTTAGGAAACAGCTTGGGGTTGGAGAAAACTAGAGGAACATTAATTGTTTCCTCGTAAGCATTGTAAGGCTTCTCCCGTAATCCACCATGAGAAAGACATAGCTCGCCATGATCAGCAGTGCGGACAATTATGGTATCTTCGGTTAAACCCTTGGCATCAAGAGCATCTAAGACTTTACCCATTTGCTGATCCACAAGAGTCTTGAGGTAACCATAAAAACCTACATAGTTCTTTTGGACTTTGGGATCATTGTAAATATCTTTATCTTTGTGATCACCCCGTTTCTGCATAGCACGTAAAATGGTCTGGACATCAGGCTTAAATGCTAAGTCCTCGCTGATGCTTTCCGGCAATGGCAAATCGTAGATATCGCCATCTGACTCTTTATATCCTGTAGTCTTGTCATCATTAGTATCATCATAATTAGGAGCAACCCATATGTCATGAGGATTGACCAGGGACACAATCAGGCAAAATGGTTTGTCTCCTTTATAGTTATTGATAAATTCAACAGCACATTCTGCCTTAGGTGCTGGTAGACGATCATCACAAAATGTGCTGCCATCTACATAGCGTGCGTCGTTGTTGAAAAGTGCGCCACCTCCCAAAGTGCGGGGATCGCTCTTAGAGTCACCAGAGTCACTTGCATTCCATTCGGCAAAACCATAAGCATCCTTCATGTACTCAAAATCTTTGGCTGTCCATTCAGCGGTACCGCTAACTGGATGGCTCAAGTGCCATTTACCTTTCCAGACAACGTGGTAACCTGCTGCGCTGAGTACATGGGCGATGTTAGGCTGGGTTGGATTCAGGGAATTTTGCGTATAGCCGACAGCACTAGCTCCTTTGCCTCCGGTTTTGTCCTTTGGCATTCCCAAGGTCTTGGCAACACCGTTTTCTGTTGGATAAGTGCTGGTTAGAAGTGCAGCTCTTGCTGGTGAACAAGCACAGGTAGCAATAATGTTGTTCTTGAAAGATAACCCATGCTTTTTCAGCCGCATAGTCGTAGGTAAGTGCTCTTTCTCAAAGTTAGGTAACCAATCCTGTGCTGCACTATCCTGGTCGTTCAGAAGGATTACAATGTTGGGTTTTTCTGGTAATTTTCCAATACTCATAAAATTAGTGTATCTCCTGCAACTAAGAGGGAAGTAACAACAGCAAACACTGTTTGCTGTGATTTGTGTGTCATTTGCTGTTGCCTTGAATCAGATAAGCTGATGGACTTACACAGCATTTGGTGTTTCTTACTGTTTGCAATCTTGATTTCCTTCAGAGAACAATTTACCAGCCTTATCCGGCTTCAGCAGGTTCCACTTTTGCCTTGATTGCGTTGTTTTAGAGATTCTATGGGCAGATTAGCGTGAGCTATTAAAGCTCAGTAACTAAACTGGTTACTCTAGTTTATCTAATGTCGAGTAAATCTGTAGAACTTTGGTTACCGATAAGTTAACCAGGTGAATTAGATTTTTTCAACTATGTCTACAGTACCAGACCTTATAACTCTTTCGATTCGTTAGCTAGTATCTGAGTTTTACAAACCCCTTGTAAAGCGATTGTAATATTTCTTAAAAAAGAAGATTTAAGCAGGTACACAAAGTTAATTACACATTGCCCAAGGCTAAAAAATTTACAGTATAAGAGTCAAAGAGAACGAAAGCAAGTAAATAATTCTGTTTCAGGGTTTACAAATTACACCATAAACTTTTTTTAATCTGTCACCTAAACAAAAAATAAATCTTTTTTTCATTCAGTCTTTAGTAAAGAATTTACCCTAGGTGGTGGTGATGGCTATGCCAAAGGCTCTTGTAAAGGCGTCAAGTGTCCAGCTCCAAATCTGGTTCCAGGAACATTAGTTACACTTGACTACAATACTAAAGAGCTTCTAGGTCATGGTAAAGCTCAGAAGGTTAAACTAAAGCCAAATCAGAAGGTGATAGTTGTAATGAACGATGAGACAGTCGGGCCTGCTTATGGGAACAACAGCGGTTTCCTAACAGTTAGCTATAAAATCAGAAAAATAGCTATGAAATAGAAAAATAGTAATCTACGCTCGCCAAAGAGCAGTGTAAGTTTCTTTCGATTTATTCTCAGTTTTTTGACTGAAAAGCAGAAATCCTAGGGTGTTAAAATACCCTAGGATTAATTAGGGTTTGCTGCATAGGAATACAGCAGGAACCGCTGTATAACTGGTTACGATTCATATCTCATATCCAACTTCCTTGCAAAGTGGTTCGCAATATTCCACCAAGCGTTCAACAATTTCCTTATCCATTGAACTCTTCCACCCATCAATCTTGCCGGTTCTAAAAGTTCGAGAAGCCGGATTATAAATTTCTTTAGCTTTAGCAGCAATATTCTCATCAAAAGGCATCCCCAGATGCGAGGCAATACTTTGGATAACCTTTGTCTGTTTTTCCAGGCTTCCTCCACCTTGTTCTCCAACTAAATCTTCAAAATGCATAAATAAGCAATTTGGCTGATTACGCCAAGCCAGCATGGAGCGGTAAATTTCTGCAAAACTTTTAACTTGGACACCTGCTTGGGGAGCATATCCTCCCTCTAAAATAAAATCTAAGCGTTGCTCCGCAGACATTTGCTTAAAATCTTCTTCTAAAAAATGTCTGGCAGGCAAGTTACCCGTATCCAAAATAAAGGGTAGACTAGAAGCAACTACTGCACGGGGTTCGCGGATAATAAATACATGATGATAATCTAAATCGGCCAGAACTTCGCTCAATAGAGGAGTGTAGGGAATATGTCCCAAAATATATCTACCTTCAGACATAACCTCCAGCCAATGACGCAAAATAGATTTCTCTACATACAAGGGAGTTAAAGCTCCTACGCAAATTTGTTGATCAATGTCTTCTGTCTTTGGGCTTATTTTTGCTTTTTGTAAGGCTTTTTTAGCTTCTCGATAATTTAAAAATATTGGTGTTTCTCGCTCTGGATCATCTTGAAAATTTTCGTCATGGGTAAAATGTTCTTGATAGCCAAACATTTCAATGGCTTTGGTTAAAAGATGAGTGCCACTCTTGGGCAAAGAATTTATGAATACTCTAGCTAGTTTGACTGTTGTGTATGACATAATATTTAGCTGTTGCCTAAAACTTAATGTAGTACCTCGGTAAGGTTAAAACCGTAGGTTGGGTAGAGCCGATAGCGAAACCCAAAAAAGCCCTACTGGCGTTGGTTTACCCTACACCGAAGCAAGCTACGTTCCTCAACCCAACCTACAATCTTACCCACAATTTTAAGCTTGCCGTGCTAGTAGTCGTACAAAATTAGATTTAGCGGTTCCCAGGGTTACCAAAAAGAACCTACTTTCACCACCAGGTAATGAATGTAGGTTCTTCTTGGGGTAAGGCAGCGATCGCCTTTTTTTATACCAGTATTCTTTTGCGACAACGAAATGGCCGCTCTTGTTGTCTGTGGCATCTTGCTCACTCTTTGACCTCAGCTAGCTTGTCGAGTTTGTCTGTTTTAGTATCCTGACAACTCAACGCCTGTCTTGTCTATCCGAAAAATTACGTAATTTTGCTTGTTTTTTCCATACATTGCCGATACGCTGGCGTCCGTGGGAGGCTTATATGAAATACCTAAATGTTTGCTACAAATGATTGATACTGCACAAAAGACAGAAGTATTCATGTGTAACGCTGTTTTTTCTATTTCATATTAGATCTTGCACCAAGCCCGGCAATCCACCAGGAGTTAAAACTCCTGGCTCACAGCTAAAGTCGTCTAAAGACGACTGGACAACGGTTTCAGTCCACAAAGCGTGGACTTGAGCTATTAGCCGGTGAGTTTGAACTCTGGGCGGGTTTTGGAACTTATTGAGAATGGTGCAAGATCTGAGCTTCCTACAGACGCGATCGCATCCGTAATGGATAAAACTAACACATTTTACTGGAAAATCCCAAATCATTGCTGCGTAAGGGTTTCCCAATGTGCTAGTTAAGAGTTAGACAAAATCAACAAGTGGTGACAATACCAAAGCAGCTGCGACTTGCTCCGCAGAACCCTCTAAATTGAAATTACTGTATACTTTGATACCCAAAACCCTTATTTTAAAACATTCCTAAAGGTGGAGCGTCCTCTGGGTTGATACGCACATCTAATACCGTTGGCCCCGAATAGGTACAAATTGCTTGATAATCGAGCTGTGCCAAATCTTGAGAATGACTGATAGTATATCCTTGGGCTCCCATTGCCTTGGCCATCAGACTAAAATCTACTTGAGGAATATCAAATTCGAGTGGATCTTTGACAACCTGGCGATGCCGATGTTTGACCATCCCATAGGATTGGTCATTTAAGATGATAAAAATTACTGGCAACTGTTCAGCAACGGCGACGGTGATTTCTTGTCCATTCATCAAAAAACAGCCATCTCCAGTTAAACAAACAACTGGAGTATGGGGACTTTTAAATCCCCTTGGAAAGGGGGACTTTTAAATCCCCTTGGAAAGGGGGACTTTGAGTTTTAGTGGTGTTTCTCAATTGAGCTCGTAATATTCAATAATCAAATTAATGCGATCGCAGTTTCCTCGATTAATTCCTCCGTGTAAAGCCTTGTTATTGACTTCGTAGGCAAATCCTTCCTCAAAGTGATAGCGCTTTCTCCCTACCCAAAATTCAACGTCGGGATTGGTTTGAATAGGAACATGGATTTTATGAGTATAGTTAGAAGATTGATAAGGATCGATATGCATAGAAATTTTACTGCCGGAAGGTAGTTTCGCCAGCATAATGCGGGAAAAATCGCTCTTTTGATAACCATAGGGTTTGGTGGCTGCAACCATAATTGGTTCTAGCTTGCTGCGCCATTCTTCCCAAATGGGATAAGTGATGGTGTTAGAATGGTTGTCATAATCCTTAACAAACTTAAAGACAATATGTTCAGTCCTACCTAATTCTTTAAATTTGTTAGGCTTGGCTGTATTTTTGACTTCCCACAGATCTTGAGGAAGAGCGAGTATATCTTGCTTAATTCCCGAAATATCCACTTTTCCTAATTCTCGGACTGCTTTAGCTTTCTTAGGACTGGCTTGATCTGTTTGATCTTTAGGTAAAATTGTCTGGAATTTTGTTTGTTGTTCAGTGCTAGTATCTAACATGGCATGTTCTCCACAACCTTAGTAATTGATGCTAAATTTGGTAACAACCTAATGATCTCTTCTGCATTTTTCTGCCATTTATTGGGGGATGGAGCTGAGAAACTCATGCTAGAGACAGGCAATTTTTGGGAGACTAATTGGGTAATTTGGGGCTCCCAATCTAGTTCAGCAAATTGAGCTAACTTGCGAATAACTGGCTCAGGAGCGCCAACTAAATCTTCATAATTTACCAAGCACCAAGAAGATGAGGGTAAAGATTGTAAATCATCTAAGATGCAAACATTGGCAGTTTTCCACTGATAGGCCGCAATTTCTGCTAGGGAACAATCCTGCAATGACGTATAACCAATGGGAAGGAAGAAACTCCATTCTCGAAAGGCCCAACCAGGAAGGTTACGATAGCTGACAAAGCGACGCGATCGCCAGCCTTCAATGATGCTGCTAATATTTGCTTTGGGTTCTCGATAGAGATAAATAAACTTTGCTCCCGGAAAAGCTGCCTTGAGAAAAGGAATGCGCAGAGCATTTTTTGGTGTTTTTTCCAAAAACCTAATCTTCTGAGGACGCTGAGCTTCAGGTAGCTTAAGATAGATACACTCGTCGCGATCGCGCAATTGTTTAGTAAACCGTTGACGAAGTTCTGCACAAATATTGGGTACAGCATCCTCTTGAGTTAAACGATTAGAACTAAAATCATGGCTGCGAGGATGTAACTCTGGTATTCCTTCAATAATTTCATGGCTTTCGATACCAATTGTCCACAAGTCGGCAAACTGGGATAGGGTTTCAAAGAGTAAGGTACTACCTGCTCTTGGTGCAGAAACGATAAACAAGGGTCTATCAAATTCTGGAGCAGTGAAGTTTTCCTCACCGATAGCAGTTTGGTTTTCCTTTCTCTTTGCCCGCAAACCAACTTTCAGTTGTCCCATAAGAGGTTTTTGGGGAGTTGAGAGCACTGAACTAATTTGCTTCAGAGCTATTTTTCCCTTACTCTTGGCACTTAGCCATTTGCTAACCATAGGAGTAATTTGCTCTCGAAAGCCAAGAATTAAATCTTGATAAGCTAACTCTCCCTGGAGATGCAGTCCAAATTGGTCAAAAATCTTCGACCATTGACTGAGGAATTTTTCTATTTCCTCGACTAATTTCCCCAAATCGCTTGGGGGTATGGAAGTTTGGCGAACATCAGCCAGAATTTCCTGCATCAGTTCGTCAATTTCCTGGGGAGTGGGAACATTTAGCTTCATCAACCAGGAACCTCAAGCCATTGCTTTGAGTGCATCGGACAAGGTTTGTCCGACATAATCGCCATAGAGAATGCCTTTGGGGGTTAAATCAATAGCTTCTGAGGAAACGGATACAAAGTCCTCTGCTTCCAACTCTTTAAGGGTTGCATAACAAAGTTTCTCTAACCTTAAACCGTGGCGCTTTTTAAATCCTTTCAAGTCTAAACGGAGTAATTTCATCCCCATCAATACTTCTCGCACCATCAGATCGAAACTAGTGAAACGATAGCCACGAGTCAAGGGCAGTTGCGCTCCTTGGACGATACTAGAATACTTTTCTAGGTCGCTGGTATTTTGCAAGAGAGAATCCCCTAAGCTGCCAAAAGCCGAGACTCCAAAACCGTAAAAATCCATACCTCGCCAAATGCTGCTGATATATCGACTCTCGTCGCAGCCATTTTTGGTGTAGGTAAAAAAGCTCCAAGGTAGGTAATTTGCCCGCTCAAAGCGTTCCATTGCGTACCGCATGAAACCCATTTCCTGTTCTTCGTCGGGTAAATTGAGTGCTTCCTCTCGCACCCCTAGCTTGAAAACTTCCGTATTGGCGAAAGCTTCCATTTTATAAACGGTGATGCTTTCTACTCCAGTATTCAGAGCGCATTCTACACTTTCCTGCCAAGTTTCATCAGTTTCCCCTGCTAAACCGCTGAGCAGATCGATGTTGATTGTCCACTGACCATTTCCCGCTTTTTGAGCAATATCTATCGCCCTATAAGCTTGTTTTTCATCGTGTCCTCGCCCACTTAGTTTAATGATTTGGTCATTAAAAGATTGTATCCCCATGCTGAGGCGAGTTACTCCCAACTGAGCCAAGGTATCCATTTTGGACTTGGAAACTGTCAGAGGTTCCGCTTCTAGAGAAAATTGTACTTTGTTCTCAAAGTGAGTAAAGTTTTTGCGGAGGGCAGCAACGATTTTTTCAAATTGATGCTCTACAAGTAAAGAGGGAGTTCCACCGCCAAAGTAAACGGCATGAATTGGTCTGTTACCTAAGTCGAAGCGCTCTGTTGCCATGTCAATTTCTTGACAAAGAGCATCGACATAGATCTCAACTTCCGGTCGATGGTCTTTTAAGTCAACGGTTTTATAGTAGCAAAAGGAACAGCGCTGTGTGCAGAAAGGAATATGCACATAAATGCACATTGGTGTATCGGTCAATTTTTGCTCAAGAGCAGACTTATCCCACTTGCGAAAGGAAGGATAATTCGTAATCAGCGGAACCCTTGTGGGATTGAGAGTGCGTTCGACTGTAGCAACCATAGTGATATGTTATGTTTTAGGTTTTAGGAAGAGGAAGGATGAAAGAGAAACCTCTTAAGGAAGGAAGAACATCTCTGAAAAGGCTATATACTCCACCTAATGTAAGTCTTATCCCAAAGCTCCTACTTTTTGAGATTCTTGTTTCCTGGTAATAAATTCTGCCAAAACTGTCAAGTTACTGAAGTTCTCTAGGTTGAGTTCTGAGTCGGAAAACTCAATATCAAAATTTTTTTCCACCAAAGAAATTAGTTCGACAATGACCACAGAATCTAACCCTAAACCATCCTCAAACAGAGTGACTGACTCGTCAATTTCAGCGGCTGTAAGGTTAATATCTAACTCGTCAGCCATAACCTCCTTAAGTTTCTGAATCACATTTTGCGACATTCTTTACCTCACTAAATTACTGGTACTTACTTTTTCGTTGCTCATGGCAACCAATTTTTGTCTATCTATCTTACCATTGGGTAGTAGTGGCAAAGCATCCACCAGAAAGATATTGTCAGGGATTGCTCGTTTAGGTAGCGTACTAAAACAAGCTGATCTAATTGTTGCCTCAGTAAGATCATCGATACCCTTAGCTAGAACACAGTAAGCAACCATTCCCTTTCCTCTTTGGCTTTTGCCTTGGGAGACAACTACCACAGTATCTATCCCGGCAATTTTCCTGATGGCTTTCTCCACATCAGCAAAGAAAACCAACAGACCATCTCTATTAACACTGTGATCGCATCTGCCCAAAACGTCCAAATAACCGTCGGTGCTAATTTTTGCTAAATCTTTAGTCCTAAACCAGCCATCTTGGTGATCTTGAGTAGCGTTAATCGCTTCACCTTTGTTGTCCACGTAGCCATCAAAACCATAGTTATGGTGACACCAAAGTTCCCCCACTCCTTGCTGTTCCTGGCTAGATTCAACTGATGACTTGACCAAACGTAGTTGCACTCCTGACATGGGTTTACCTACTGCTTGGGCTCGTATTGCTTGAGGATCGTCTGGACTAGCAGCCGCGATCGCTCCCATTTCTGTACTACCATATAATTTGACTAAACATCCCATTCGGGTTTCGTAGTTTGTCAATGTATCTGATGTAATAGTATCTCCTGCTGCTACTGTCAATTTATACTCTCGATTAGATCTACGGCCCTTTAAAAGAGTCTCACTAAAAATTGGAGTCATAAAGGCAACATTAGGCTGAAATTGTTGCTCTCTTTGTAAATATCTCAGCAAGTTGGCACCTTTCTGGAGATCGATAGATGCTCCTACTGCCACACTAGGGAGGAAAGCAGCCCCTAAGCCATACATATGATAAAGAGGTACAGGAATAGCAACGCGATCGCTACTCTGAAGATTTAACCTTTGGACACAGTTAAGTACATTGCCTCGTAGTTGGGAGTGGGAGTGCATCACCATTTTAGGTGTCCCTGTACTTCCAGAAGTCTTGAGGTATAACTTTTGAGTTGTCTTTTGTATTACCTTTAAGCATTTTTCATTCTCAGCTAACTGGATAAACTGTAGAGGTTCTCTCAGATTAACCAAATTACCATCTTGAGTATGAGTTTCCGTCGCTAGACTATAGCGACAGAATTGTGGTAAATCTTGCGGAGGGCTTCCGGAAGATTTAACTGCTTTTGGTAACAATAGAATGCTATAGTCTTTCTCCAGCAAATAGAGCAAAACTAGAGCGCTAGGTATCGAGTTATCACATGCGAGGGCGAAACAATCTTCCTTACCTATACCCCATTTATCAAAAAGCTTATCTATATTGACAAAAATTTGGATAATTTCTTGGTAAGAACAACTTAACTGACCATCTGTGATTAGGTTTGATTCATAACTACTAGCATTAATAACTTGAGTAATAAATTTCATCCTTCAACCTGCTGCAGACTCCGATTATACTCGTAGGGCTGAAAGCTTCGCCATCATTATTAGAAATCTCCAGAAGCCCCGATTTTTGCATGGTAGCATATGGGGTTCTCGCATGATTATTGGAGATATCTATTGTTAGCTCAAGAATACTCAATCAGATATTGTACCCTTTATCAAAGGTAGCTGGCAACTTGGTTGAAATGATTCATTTGTATGTTTTCATTTCATAGTTTTAACTATTTAGCCACTTTCCTTGAATTGGTATTAAGTCAGGATTTGGGTATTTTGAACTCTAATGGAGCAGTTAGATACAAGGTAGTAATTTTAGCCCTTTTGACAGGATAAAATTTTTAATTTCCATTAGTTAGGCTTGAACACTTAGCCTAGTCAACTCAAGGTGACGCTGTACATGGTAATGCATGTTGAATAATAACGCAAGTTGCTAGCGTAAGAAAGCAAGAAGTAGAAAGGCGTGAGGTCTATGGAATCTGGCTTTTCGCCTATCGTTACATTTCTTTTCAATTAAAGATGAAAAGTGTTTGTTGACCTAAAACCAGTGGTTCTAGGTTTTTGCAAGTATTATTGCCCCTAAATCTGTAGTCTTTGATACAAATTACACCATAAAGTTGTATTATGACTCTTCAGGGTGCGGAATGTGGTTTGAAGAGATAAATTTGTGGCCGCAAATATTTTGAATTAATAACTAGCAACTTGGGTTATTATGAGCTAATCCTCTGTCGTTTGCGGGTTAATCTAATGAGTAAGTTTTTCAGAAGTATTGCTATTGTAGGAAGTATACTTTTTGTTGTATACTTTTTTACATTTGTTTTGCTGCCTTTATGGTTTCGTAGATTATCATCAGATTTACTAATTACGACCTTAAAGATATTACGAATACCGCTGTTACTCCTCATTCTATTTATTGGACTCAAAGTTTCTTTACTTAACCTGGATTTACTGGGAGCAGAACCCTGGATACAGATAGCTTTAACAGCTTTGATTATTATCACTGTAACTTACGTCACCAGTCAATTATTGACTCAGGTCATCATCTACTACCTTAAAATATATGCAGAGAAAAGCGAAGCGCTCTGGGATGATGTTTTAATTCCAATCTTAGAGGGAGTATTACCAGCACTAACTTATATAGTAGGTGGTTCATTCTTATTGCAGAGTCTAGGAATTAACATTGCTGGACTTTGGGTTGCTCTGGGAGGGGCAACTTTTATCATTGGTTTTGCTTTCAAAGATGCGTTAGCAAATTTATTAAGTGGTTTGGTTTTATTAATTGATACACCTTTCCAATTTGGAGATATTATCGCTTTGTCCGATGGTAAGAAGCTGGCAATTGTCAAAAAAATTGGTCTTCGGGTAACTCACTTATATATTGTCAATGAACACAATGATATGTACTTGCCCAATGCTGCTTTTGAAAAACAAGCAATTGTTAATCTTACTCGTCCTACACCTCACTACTACGATTATCTTGAGATTCCTACTCTCTCAACCGCCGAAGCCAGTCAAGCAGCCCAAATCATGGAAAATATTGTTTTAGCTCATCCCGATATTACAGGAAACATTGATAAAAAACTTGAGCTTTTGGAGCAGTTTTATGGTTGTTCCACATCTGAATTCATGGATGAGCAGAAAAAGATAGCAGCTCGAAACAAATTAATCGCAGAACAACAATTGAATAATAAACTCCAGGAGATAGAGAATGCGTTTGAGGCTTTATCTGATAAAATTAGTGATTTTGAAGATCAAGGGTTAGATAAAAATGAAATTATGATAATCACTAATGATTACTTAAAAATTTGTCAAATAATCGGTTTAGTCGAAAATATAGCTCACAATAGTAAACGAAAGAAAAAATCATTTCTAGAAGAAGATAATCAGGCAGGCTCCGAGGAAGAATCTCTCATTGGTTTAGTCAGGAATTGGTATCTCGCTTGGTTAACAGATCCTTGCTTAATCAAAGAAGACCATAAATTACTACCGGAAGAATGGGAACTAAAAATTGAACTACTCAAACGAAAAGTAAATCAGTTATGGAAAAAACTCAATAATCTCTCTGTTGATGAAACTCGCTTAGATGATTCTTTTAAGAATATCATTACCTGGATTCAGGAGCGTTTCAAACGCTCTCAAACCGATTGGCAAGAGCCCAAAATTTGGGTACAAGAAATTAAGACAGTACCTCCAATATCGGATCCACAAAAAATCTTTATCGTTAAGTTTTTTGTTGATGATATTAAGTTGGAGCATTGTGAACGAGGATATCGCGTTAAAAATGAATTGTATTGTGAAATAATGTGGCATCTCAGGAATAATTATCTGAGTAGATAGTATCGTAATAGTAATCAGTAAAGTCTTGTGGAACGGGAGCATCTCAAAGTTGCAAATTCATCACTGTTCAGCTTTCAGCGTTCAGCTATCAGCATTCAGCTTTTTGGCTGACAGCTAATTAGGGAGATGTCTGCACTATATGTACAAAAATGAGATGCTCCCTTGTGGAACTGGCATCTTGCCAGTAATCATTGTTGCTGGAGGATATCGCACAAGGTTGTAACTATCTCCGGTTTCTCCGAGGGGCAAAGAAAGGTGGAACAGGCTAGAAGCCTGTTCTATTTTTGGTTCTTAGCTTACAGTTTTAGTTGTGCTAAGCCACTACTGGCTTTGTGAGACGATAGTACTCAACCTCAAAACCATGACGAAGCTGAATAACCAAAACCCAGACTTACTGGATGAAAACGAAAGCGACGAAGAACAATACGAAAAAAATCATTTCGAGTATGATCCTGACCAGATTAACATTGCTACCAGAGAACCAACCATTGAACAACTACTCAGACGAATTAACGAAGAAGCACTTGATTTAGCTCCCGATTTTCAGCGTCAAGCGAATATCTGGAAGGATGATGTTAAAAGCCGATTGATTGAGTCTATCCTAATCCGGATTCCCCTACCAGCCTTTTATATAGATGGCACTGATGAGGACAAATGGTTAGTTGTAGATGGATTACAACGGCTATCTGCCCTAAGACATTTTGTTAGCGATAAGAGCGACAAGCGGTTACGGCTATGTGGACTAGAGTACCTCACCGGACTTGAGGGCAAAACCTACGATGAGCTAGAGCGTAGATATCAACGCCGTATTGAAGAGACTCAAGTTACAGTTTATCTGATTGAGAAAGGTACACCTTTTGAGGTAAAGTACAATATTTTTAGACGCATTAATACAGGGGGTGTACGTCTATCTAGCCAAGAACTACGTCATGCTCTCAACCCCGGTAAAGGCACTAAGTTTTTGGCTAAACTTGCTGCATCTCAAGAATTTAAGCAAGTTGTTCAGCTTAGTGAATCGAAAAAGAAGCGGATGGATGATCAGGAGTTTATACTTGGCTTCTTGGCATTCAGGCTTACCTCTTACCAAGATTATCCAGAAGGAAATAGAGATTTATTTTTAAGTAAAGCCTTATTTAAAGCTAATAGATTGAACGATGAAGAATTAAGTGCTATTGAAGGCGATTTTTACAAGGCAATGATTGCGGCATTAGAAATATTCGGTGATCAAGCTTTTCGCAAAGTTTCTCAAAAAAACAAAAGAAAGCAACCATTAAATAAATCACTATTTGAAGCTTGGTCGATTAATTTTAGTTATCTTACTGATAATCAAATTAAGGTTTTGAATAATAAAAGGCAAAAATTGCTTGATATATTTATTGATTACGTAGATAATAATAATGAATTTCTAATATCTATTTCTCAGGCAGCTAAAAAAGTCAAATATCGATTTAGTACTATTGAAAAAATTATCCAGGAGGTGTTGTCATGATTCACTCCATGTGCTTAAAAAACTTCAAGCCTTTTGCAGATCAATTCTTTGAGTTCAAACCACTAACTCTCCTTTCTGGTCTCAACAGCACTGGAAAATCTTCCTTACTGCAATCACTGCTTCTACTACGTCAATCTCACCAACAGAGATTATTGCCAAATACTGGTTTAGCGCTAAATGGTGAGTTGGTTAATATTGGCAGGGCTCAAGATGCTCTCTTCGAGGGAGCTAAGACAGAAGAAATTTGTTTTGAGGTTGTTTGGGAGAATAGTCTAGAGGGTATATGGCGTTTTAATTACGCTCAAGAAGTAGATGTCTTGAATCTTGCCTCATTACCAGTCGCTCCAGGAGTCTATCAATCCAGTCTTTTCAATAATAAATTTCACTATCTCCAGGCAGAGCGGATCGGTCCGAGACCATTTTTTGAGATGTCAGATTTTCAAGTAAGGCAACTTGGACAACTTGGAGTAAGAGGTGAGTATACCGCACATTTCCTTTCCATTAATGGACGTCAACTTATTCCCAATAGTAGTCTGAGATATCCAGAGGCAAAATCTTGGGATCTTATAGACCAAGTTGAAGCCTGGATGGGAGAAGTTAGCCCAGGTACACGCATCACAATTAATTCAAACCCAGATATTGATTTGATGAGTTTGCAATACTCCTACGGAGATAGTAACCCTTACCGTGCCACCAATGTTGGATTTGGTATTACCTACACCTTACCCATTATTGTGGCAGTATTAGCTTCAGAACCAGGCGCACTAATTCTACTAGAAAATCCAGAAGCCCATCTTCATCCCCAAGGACAAGCTAAAATGGGTGAGTTGTTAGCACTCGCTGCTAGTTGCGGTGTTCAAGTTGTCATCGAAACCCATAGTGACCATGTGTTAAATGGGATTCGCCTTGCGGTTCATGGCGGTAAACTTGAACCAAAATATGTCCAACTACACTACTTCCAGCGACAAGAGAAACTAGGGCAAGCTGTTACTGAAGTAATCTCACCACGTATCGATCGCAACGGTAGAATTGATCAATGGCCAGATGGCTTTTTCGATGAGTGGGATAAAAGTTTGGAGATGTTGCTGGAACCGGCGGGAGAATAAAATATGGATCTGGAGATGGTGCTCAATGAACTATCACTAAAGACTCCTGCCGCTGATGAGCAAACAGCACGACAATTAATGTCAGAGTTAATGAGCACTGTGCGGAAAGCCACTACTACCGGGGTAAAGCGGGTACTTCGCACTGCTGATGATATCAACAGTATTGAACTTGCTCCAGGTTATCCGGTTGCTCGCTGGCGTAATGACAAGACAGTGGATCAAGAGGAACGTCGTTTCTTTCGTACTCTCACCACAAAAGCTCCTTTTTGGACTGATGTTGCTGAGGCAATCAAGAGTGATTTTAATTTATCTGATGTTTTGCACCAAGGGGAAGAAGCCAGAGGACTGTGCTTTGCTTTAGTCAGTGATGCACTTCCAGTAAGCTTGAGTTCTGACACTAGATGGGATTGCAGTAGCTTAGGATTAGCAGTAACACGATTTGAGGATGAAGAATTAATCGATGAATATCTGGAGATTGTCCACGCTAGTTGTAGGAGTCATGTCCAGGAACACGCTGATTGGATTAAGCATCGCATCCAAATTATTGTAAGCGACGGTATTGAGCTTTGGAATTGTAGGAATGAGTTATTCCCTAGTCTAGAATTTTGTGATCAGGTTCGCCAGCAACTACAAAGTCTTAAAACTGGCAATCCGATGCTACAACAAGTGAGGAAAAGGTTGGATGAGCTTGAGAATTACTGCAAGACTTGGACAACTGGAGCTTTAATTTTAGAGAACTTTCCTAGTAAGGTAACTCCAGAGAGTGAGTCAAGACTACAACAATTCAAACGGCAACTAACCTTTAAGTGTCCTGACGGCAGAGAGCGAATCTTCAGTTTACATATGCGCCTGACACCGGGAGCTTGGCGGCTCCATTTCTCGGAAAAATTAGGACCAGGCAAAATCATTATTGGGTATATTGGGCCAAAAATTAAATCTACTTAATCCTTAATCTTTCAGCCTTTGAGCAACAGAAAGACGAAATGACAAAACCTTTGTAGCGCAAGTGGTAATATCCTAAAACCTAAAATCTAAAACCTAACACCCAACACCTTAAAGATTCCGAATACCGCTAATCAAACCGCGACAGACACCAGTGAAAAAATCTAGATCTAAGGTTTCTATCGAGTCAGTTGCCTGATGGTAATGGGGATTCCGCATAAATGATGTATCTGTAACCATCATTGCTCGATAACCTCTATCCCAAAAAGGAGAATGATCACTTAGTCGTGTTGGAGGAACAATTAGACCTTTTTTTCCTGCTGGTAACCACTCACAGGGTGTTCCTTCTTGGCGAATGCTACGACTGAGGCGAATCAAGTCAGGAATAGTGGATAGATTACCAATTAAAGCAATAAAATCACCCCGATTGGGGTAGAAATATTCTAATTTAGCTGGGTAACGTTGGGAACCGGGAGTGGGATCACAGTAACCCAGCATTTCTAAAGAGAACATCAAACGTAGAGGTTGTTCCTGTTGCTTTAACTCCTCAGCATATTGCTCACTACCCAAGAAACCATATTCTTCCATATCAAAGGCAACCAATCGGACTGGATATCTTGGTGGTTGAATGGTAAATGCTCTCGCCAACTCCAACAAAACAGCCACACCAGTAGCATTGTCATCCGCGCCTGGAGTTCCAGGTACAGCATCGTAGTGGGCACCAATTAAAATTGGGGGAGATTTTCTCTTCTTTTGACTAGTTCTTTTCTGTTGCCTACTTTCCTGAGGCGGAAGGTTGAGGATTAAATTCTTATAAGTTTTACCCTGCACCTGGAATTCATGGGTTTCTACTGTACCCCACTGTTGGAGCTGCTGGCGAATATATTGCTGTACAAAGAAATGTCCACCTGTGTTGAAATAAGGGTCGCGATCGCGCACTATCTGAGTAAGGTGTTGGTAGAGATGCTCTTTCAAGTCCAAGTTCTACTTCTCCTAATCTGAAAATCGACACGGTGACGCGGGGACGCATCGGATGCACCAGAGATAAATTTTCATGCATGGTGGTAAAGTTTTTTAATCAGGACTGCTACCTACCACCTGCCACCTAACACCTACCACCGGCCTTTCGTAATCACTCCTCAAAAAATTCCCCTTTAGCAATTAGCACTACCTTACCCCCCACTGAAACATCTATCCTATCCTGATCTTGCTGAGCTCTAAGCAATAATAGTGAAGGTCTACCAATCTCATATCCTTGCTCAACACGGATATCCACAGACTTGTCCCCAAAGTAAGAATATTCCACTAAATACCCAGCCAAACAGCCATTAGCACTACCAGTTGCCGGATCTTCTGGAATACCCAGATACTCAGCAAACACTCGGACACTGAGGTCATTTTCTGGAGCATAGGTTTCTGGGCAAAATACTAAGATTGCTTTGGATTCTGTCTTATCTACTAATGCAAAATATTTATCTTTGTTAAGATTAATCCGTTTGAGAGCTTCTTGATTAGTTAAAGGAACAATGATGAACGGAGTACCTGTAGAAACTTCTTGAATAGGAAAGCGAGAATCAATATCATATAGGTCTAGATTTAATACTGCTGCTAAGGAAGCAGTATCAAACTTTTGCTGAAAAGTAGGTGAGTTTTGACGCATCCAGAGAACTTCACCAGTATCTTTACTATTATTCCAAGTTACAGGAATTTGTCCAACTGGTAAATTCAAGTTAACTGTGGTAACTGTCTGTTTAATAATTTCTCTTTGAATAATATAGGCAGTACCCAAGGTAGGATGACCAGCAAAGGATAGTTCTTTTCGAGGGGTAAAAATGCGGACATTATAACCACCTTTTTGTGGCTGTGTCGATATGATAAAAGTAGTTTCTGAATAATTAACTTCTTTGGCAATTTGTTGCATCTGTTCCCCAGAAAGTGGTAATGGCTCTGTGCTGAAGCCCTCAGCTTCGCCACTGATGAAGACAGCAAGCTGATTACCGGTATATTTCTCAACTGCAAAAACATCAACAATGTAAAAAATCAGTTTTTCCATAGTTCATAAAAATTTAAGTCAAATATGACGCATCTTTATTTTGTCGATGTTACCCGCCTTGGGGTAAACTCAAACACTCTTTATTTATCTACAACAAAGTTTATGATAGTCATTGTCACTCTTTAATATCTTCACTAACCAAGTCTGGAAGCCCATTCCCTCTTCCTTCCAGGGATTTGGGGGATGGCTACGAAGTGAGGAAAGTCATTGGTCATTAGTCAGAAAATCCTTTGTACTAATGAGGGCTTAATCTGAAGATTGATCTATTGATCCCGAACTTTTGTATACTATCCTACAGCTTTAACTGCCGCTGTGCATTTACATACTTTACAACTTTATTGCATCATGCCATTTTCTGGACTTTTTTGGTTAACCTCCTGGATGAGCTGTTTATTGGCTTCCAGTGAAACTCTATTAAAAGTACCTGATTATTTAGTCAGTACTTTCCCTGAAAGTGCTTTATCCGTTGCTAGCAGTCCGCTAGAACGACCAAATAATCAGCCTTTTCCAACCCAGCTTTATCCAAAAGTTGGGTTTTCTAATATTGCGGCTGTCAGTGCTTCTAGCCTACCATTGGAGATAACTACAGACAGAGACAGTTTCCTGCAACTTCCTCATTTACAAGCAACTGCTCGTTCCGCTGAGAATGTCACTAATGCCCCAAAACAGCCAAGTAGGCAGGCTGTAGAAAATAGATTCTGCCGTCCTGAGTCCTCAACAAAAACCAAGCCAACAGCAGAATATCTCCTAGCTGTCACCAAAACATCTCCATCTGCTGCATGGATAGAAGAGAAACCTACTAGAGATGACTCCAAAACAAAATTCTCTGAGCAGATTTTGCAGGTGATGCAGAATTTGTTTTCTTGGCGTAAAAAAGTTGAACCTGTTGCCAACGGATTAAGCAGTTCAGTGGCGGTGATTAGTACTCAATCCCAAACACCGGCTAAGGAAAAACAACCAGGAAAGCTGGTCAAGGGAGGCTTTTGGAGATACTCGCAAAAACTGACTATTGAAACTTTTGGGTCTGCTACTTCTGAAAATTCAGAGCAGTTTCATGTCCAGGTGAAGGGAAACTCAATTGTGCAATTTACCAAGCAGCAACCAGCTGAAGCACTTGCCCAAAGTCTGAAACAATTCTTTTCTGAGACATCGGAGTCGGAGTTTAACCCCTCAACCATTGAAGCAGCTTTGGTAGCTGGCGCACCAGTAGTCAAAGGCGGCGATCGCATTATCTTCAGGATGGAAGATATCCTTGCTAAGGATTTAGAGAGCAATCAAGAACTACTGGCTATAGAATGGGCGAACAATCTTCGTATGGTTCTAGGACAAGAGCCTTTAAAGTTAATAGAAGCCCAAAAGCGAATGTACAACTTAGTAGAAACCCCAGAAAAAGTGAAAGGGGTAACTTCTTGGTACGGAGGCTATTTTCACGGGCGTACTACTGCTTCTGGGGAACAGTATAATCAGCATGCCTTTACTGCTGCCCATCCTTCTTTGCCCTTTGATACCTACTTGAAGGTGAAAAGCAAGAAAAGTGGTGATTCTGTAATTGTGCGGATTAATGATCGAGGTCCCTATATACCCGGTAGAAATCTAGATTTGTCTTTGGGGGCAGCTCGTTGCATTAATAGTGAAGAAATAGGAATAGTACCTTTTGATGCAGTGATTATGGTCACTGATTCCAAGTGAACTTTCTAGCGCTTCTATCTAGGGTCTGCTGAATAAGTGTGGAAGCAATGCTAGACCTCGGTTTCAATCCTATGGCAAGCTAAACTTGTCCAAGGTTTTTGCATTGATGGGCTCAATTTCTTTGCACCGACTTGGGAAATTTCCTAACACCAATACCTCAAAACTCACCTACCACCTATTCTTTCCCCGAAAGTTACGACTTATTCAGCAAGCCCTATCTAAGGCAGTAAGAAAAAATAAACTTTACACTTTTTCCCTAAACCCACAATTTAGGGGCACTATCAAAGGCGAACTGTTAACTTATTTCTTCTCAATGCCTATTAGAATGAAGTGTAGCCTCTCTACAGTTTGCGCAAACAGCGGATTGCCTCTAACAACCCTTTAGCTTTGTTGAGAGTTTCTTCATATTCTTTTTCTGGCTCAGAATCAGCAACCAAACCAGCACCAGCTTGCACTGATACTGTATATTTACCAGGGTCACTCGACTGAACAACCATAGTGCGAATGGTGATCGCACTATTGAGTTGACCCTCAAAGTCGTAGTAGCCATATACTCCTGAGTAAGGACCTCGACGTTCTGGCTCTAGTTCGTGAATAATTTCCATTGCCCGAATCTTGGGGGCTCCACTGACTGTGCC
>JAAHHL010000430.1 GCA_010672185.1 Caldora sp. SIO3E6
TGATCAAATAGCTTCTCTCCAAATGTTTCTCCAGTCTTTTCCCCAGCTTTAGTCAGAAATGATACAACCAAAGCAGCAACAGCAATTTCCAGAGGTTCCATCAGTAAATAGCACAACGACGACTTAGGCGATTTTTGAAAATAATTTTACCCACAATGTGGTGCGTTACGCTGCGCTAACACACCCTACAATAGGTACATTCATTTGGTAGAAATCACCTTAGTTAGATCATAGCCATTGGTTAGTGTAAATTGGCAATAGCTGTAGGGGCGAAGCATTTGGGCGATAATTGAAGTAAATAGGCCAAAGTGTACCAATCCAAATGCTTCGCCCAACCCCTTGTAGTGCGTGGGAAAAATTTCTTTGTGTTCCTTTGTGTCTTTGTGGTTAATTTCCTCACTAATTAGGGTGTAGGGTGTGGGGTGTAGGGTGTAGGGAAGAATGACTGGTATCTAAATCTTTCTTTGTGTTCCTTTGTGTCTTTGTGGTTAATTTCCTCACTAATTAGGGTGTGGGGTGTAGGGTGTGGGGTGTAGGGAAGAATGACTGGTATCTAAATCTTTCTTTGTGTTCCTTTGTGTCTTTGTGGTTAATTTCCTCACTAACTGGGGTGTGGGGTGTAGGGAAGAATGACTGGTATCTAAATCTTTCTCTGTGTTTCTCTGTGCCTCTGTGGTTAATTTCCTCACTAACTAGGGTGTGGGAAAAATTTCTCTGTGTTCCTCTGTGCCTCTGTGGTTAACTTCTTCAGCCCACTCTAGCTACAGGCGCACACCTATTCCATTATCCAGTAATAATAGCAAAAAATAATAGTAAATGCAACCCAAAGAAACAAACCATTAAACTTGAGCCACTGCGATCGCTTTTCCCTTTGGCTTACGGTCAAACAAGATTCTTGGTGTTAGTAAAATTTTCAACAATAACCACAAAGATTGCAACTCTCCTGGTACATCCTGACGCTTCCACTGTCCTGGACGGCAGTATAACATTTCCACTAGGCGTCGTTGTTGAGACAGAGATAGTTCCTCGAAGGTGATCCGCAAACTAGGAAATTCTCCATTAACACTGGTATGGCTAATCTCCGCTGGTAGAGAAATCTTCTCTTGAGGAAGGGAAAAAGTAACTGGTAAGGTTTCTCCTACTGGGATATTTGGTAGTGCAGCCTGGGTTAATTCTACTTCTGCACCTACTTCGGAAATGCTGCTAGTTACTCCCCATAATTCTGTGGGGAGATGGGGAGATGGGGAGATGGGGGGTTGGGGGGAATTTCTATCATTGTGTTGTTGCTGAGAAGTAAACGAAATATCAAGTGGGATTTCAATTCTCCCCGTCTCCCCGTCCCCGCGTCTCCCCGTCTCCCCGTCCCCGCGTCCCCGCGTCCCCGCGTCCCCGCGTCCCCGCTTCTGTTGATCATTGAATTGAATTCTCACTACCCGCCGCAAGTTAAACCATTCATAGATATCTGGTTTGGGAATATCGATTAAAATCAATAGCGAAATACCTAACATCAACAGGTTGTAGATACTCCAAATTGCCCCTAAACCAGTGCCTTGAAGTTGTTGGGAAGTTTCCAAGGTTGCTCCTCCTCCCTTGACTACGCAAATGCATAAATTCTGCCACAAACTGAGGGCTGTAGCAATAAACATGATGATTAAAGGTATGGCTAATCGACGATTAAAATAAAAGCGATTACTTCGCACTCCCTTGGGAGTAACTTTAAATCCCCGAGCAAAAGGATTTAACATGACCGCAATTGCTGTTATTGCTAGGGGTATGGTCAAAATCAGGGAGTATATTTCAGAAATTAAGGCTGAACGAGAGCGGTAGTTTAACCAGGAGTATACAGTTATATTGACTACATAGTAAGGCAAAAAGTAATAAAGTAATTCCGGAGGAGTTGCCCTGACGGGAATTACACCTAAAAATGAATAAACTAAGGGTATAAAGAGAAAGAAACAGCGGGGGATGCTACTAAACCAAGAGAGTAGCCCTTCAAAGTAAGCTATTCTTTGTAGAGGACTTAATCCGGGAATAGTTAGAGGGTTAGCATCAACAAAAAAAGCTTGTAAAGTGCCTCTTGCCCAGCGCAATCTTTGAGTAGCATGGGCAGAGATATTTTCCGCCGCTAAACCAGCACTCAATTTTTCATCCAGATAAACTAGGCGAAAACCTTGAGCCGATAAACGAATACCAGTGAAAAAATCTTCAGTAATCGATTGAGTGAAAAAACACCCAACCCGATTCAGGGCACTGCGTCTCGCCACAAAAGAAGTTCCGGTACAAGTAACGCCACCAGCGGCATCCCGAATTGGCTGCATATGTCGGTAAAATACTTCTTCTTCCGGGGTTAGCACATTTTCCAAACCCAAATTACTGGCAATGGGGTCAATATTATAAAAACTTTGGGGAGTTTGGACCAGGGCGATACGCTCATCTTGAAAAAATCCGACAGTGCGATTAAGGAAGTTCTTGGTGGGGATAAAATCCGCATCAAAGACAGTAACTAACTCTCCGTGGGTTTTACCAAGGGCATGGTTTAAATTGCCAGCTTTGGCATGACGATTATCAGGGCGAGTGATATATTCACAGCCCAATTCCTGCGCCAGCTGCTCCACTTCTGGGCGCTTGGTATCATCAAGTAAATAAATAGTTTTGTGAGGATAATCTAAAGATTGACAACCGATAACTGTGCGCTTGAGAATAAAATTAGGTTCATCATAAGTGGGAATCAGAATATCCACTGTAGGCAAGTAACTGCCAGATAAAACTTGCTGGGATAATTGGTCAACTTGAGCGCGGCGATTTTTCGACTGTAACATTAAAGATAGCTGAATAATGCTGTGAGCTAACACCAGCATTTCCATAATAAATAGCCCCAAGCTAAAGAAGCCATTGAGGGGGTCAGTAAGATTAAGAGTAGAAAGCGATCGCCACAGAATATAACGAATCAATAAGCCTAATAAAATGCTAATCACTACTACTCTTGACCAAGAACGAGGTTCAGGAGAGACTTTAGTGATAGCGATCGCTATTACCAAAAGAATCACTGTAGGCGCAAGTAGGTATTCCACCATCACCATCGGTGTCTGTATCCACATCGGGGGATTTTCTTGCAGAAGATGAAGCTGGGCAAAAAGTTCCTGAATTTGCCCTACCCCCGCAGCCCAAGCCATAACTACTGCACCAGCGATAACGACAGTACTCAGTAACAATAAGCTAGCTAATCTAATTTGCAAAATTTTCTGGATGTATCGAGTATTTGCAGCTTTTCTGCCAAATTTGGAACTTGTCATGATCAACCATATGGGCATATCTTAATCAGATTAGGATATGCTCATGGTCAAAGAATGATATTTCCCTGAGAAATAGGTAAAAAGTTTGTATTCCCTCCCTTGTCTCCCTTGTCCCCCTTGTCTTCCTCGTCTTCCTTGTCTTCCTTGTCCCCCTCAACTCCCTACCCCCCGTAGTCACTCCCCAAATAGGGATTGATAAGATTGATAACAGCTCAAGTTTCTAGCGATATAATTGAGGTAGGCAAGCAAATTGCCCAAAAACTCAGTACCAATCTGAAACTTCTCCAAAGCCCATCATGCTGAGGAAAACCAAATAGGGAGAGGTTAGACTCATGATGCTCTCCTCTTCACTGTTGCTTCTCGCCTTTTAATTTAGCAAATTCAGTTTGTTTATTAATTTATGCCCATAGTTCATAAAAAAACAAATCATCGTAGCAAACACACCGTTAATGCTCAAATAACTTTTCCGAAGATTCGAGTCATTGATGCTGACGGTACTCAAATCGGGATTATGGCTTCTCGTGATGCCTTGAAGGTAGCGGAAGAAAAAGGGTTAGATTTGGTCTTGCTTAATGATAAAAGCGAGCCGCCAGTTTGTCGAGTGATGGATTATGACAAATTCCGGTATCAGCAGGAGAAGAAAAACAGCGCAGGTACTAAATCTAAGTCAACGACTCTCAAAGAAGTCAAGATGGGCTATAAGATTGGAGAGCACGACTATCAAGTACGCATCAATCAAACTAAACGTTTTCTCAAGGGAGGAAACATGGTTAAAGCTACTATCACCTTAAAAGGCAGGGAAGTTCAGCACGCCAATTTAGCCCAAGGATTACTCCGGCGCATGATTGAGGATTTGCAGGAAGTTGCACAAGTCCAACAAGAACCTAAAAGAGAAGGACGCAATTTAATGATGATACTTAGTCCTGCGAAGTAGGTGTTAGGTGGTAGGTGGTAGGTGATGGTGCTATACCAAATCTAGTTATAGCAGTTCTCGCATTCGTGGGGAGCATTTTGATCCCCCTAAATCCCCCTTAACAAGGGGGACTTTGAGGCTAGGACTTTCACTTTCGGGGATCAAGAGTGTACCCTCATACAAATAAGAAACGCTATTTTATAGATCACTTACCACCTGACTCTCTCTTTCGTAACCTCACACCAATTCCCAATTCCCAATTCCCAATTCCCCATTCCCCATTCCCCATTTCTATATGGCAAACAACTCCGATGCTAAAACCATCGCCAATCTCCAAGTTCGCTCAATTGAGAATCAACGAGAACTTGAGGAGATGTATTACCAAAGATGGCTGGTTTTGAGAGAACCTCTGGGGATGGCACGGGGAACAGAACAGGATAAGTATGATGCTAGTGCTCTCCATGTAGTGGCGATGTGCGATCGCTTAATCGTTGGTTCTGCTAGATTCAGAGAATTATCCCCAGGTATAGGCAGCATCGCTTATGTCTGGGTCTTACCTGAGTTTCAGCACCGAGGGATTGGTACAAAACTGATCCAGAAGTTGATTGCAAAAGCCCAAGACAAGCAGCTCAAGACTCTTAGATTAAGGAGTCGGATGACTGCTCAAAACTTTTACCAACGCCTGGGATTCTCTACGGATGGCGAACCTTTCGATTATCTCAATATTCCCCACGTTTTTATGAATCTTAATTTGCCAGGATTAGGTGATAGGTCTTAGGTTTTAGGTTTTAGGGTTTAGGTTTTAGGTTTTAGGGTTTGCTGCATGAGTGTAGCAAGTTAAACCGGTTATTTTCATGGGGAAATTACTGGCGCGACACACCTAAAATGGTAGGATAAGTAGGTTGGGTGTAGCGATAGCGCAACCCAACAAGGTCGTGTGCTGCGTTGGGTTTCACTTTGTTTCACCCAACCTACATTTTTAGCCGTGTCGCGCTACTACTGAAATTATTGCGTGCGATCGCGGTTTCAATCCCTGATAGGGATTAAGAGCAATTGCGAGGCTGGTATTGTTAAGGAAAGTGCGGATCGAGGGAAGTTTCAATCCCTGCTAGGGATTAAGAGCAATTGCGAGAATAAAAGTAATTACCTCTGGCATAGATTCCGAGTTTCAATCCCTGCTAGGGATTAAGAGCAATTGCGAGGGTGCAGTATGAGGAGATGTGGGTGTTTGGTTGAGTTTCAATCCCTGCTAGGGATTAAGAGCAATTGCGAGTTGCCGTTGGTTCTGTTCGCTCGAACGGAAATACGTTTCAATCCCTGCTAGGGATTAAGAGCAATTGCGAGTGTATTGAATATTGCTTTTAAATCGCGGTAAATCATGGTTTCAATCCCTGCTAGGGATTAAGAGCAATTGCGAGCTGGACACAAATCAGATACAAGCAGCTAACAATACCAAGTTTCAATCCCTGCTAGGGATTAAGAGCAATTGCGAGGAAATGAGATACGCAGTAGTAATAAAAGCCGTGGTTTCAATCCCTGCTAGGGATTAAGAGCAATTGCGAGTCATCCCATTTCCTCGCTAACTCCAAAAGTTTTGGGTTTCAATCCCTGCTAGGGATTAAGAGCAATTGCGAGGTTAATATAGGGTACTTCGCGGGCTGGTACTTGGTTTCAATCCCTGATAGGGATTAAGAGCAATTGCGAGGGCGGCTTCCAGAAACCCTTGCTGTATTAGGTTTTCAAGGTTCGATTGCGCTAATGAATAAAAATATAGCATTTCAGCTCCTGGTTGATCAAGTCCCTTATTTTTTAAATGGCCTCAAACCTAGTCCCCATAAGCATTTCAGAAAACGCGCTAACCAAATTTTTCAGCAATACACCTCAAACTCTTGTACAGAAAGCGATTCAGCCATTTGTTTACACCTCTTCAAAAAAACACCTACCCTTTAGCGCAATCTCTGAATTAGGTGTATAGGTGTTAGGTGTTAGGTGTTAGGTGTTAGGGATTTTCCTACAAAAATAGTTGTGTAGACCCTTTGATGGTGTTTTCTACAACTATTATCCCCCTTGTCTTCCTTGTCTCCCTTGTCCCCCTTGTCTCCCTTGTCCCCCTTA
>JAAHHL010000431.1 GCA_010672185.1 Caldora sp. SIO3E6
TGTTGGACTTCAGGATAGCACCAGCAACCCAGTCTATGATTCGCCAGTTAGCACCGTTATTAACACAGGTAGCAGCTGAACGAGTACAGGTAGAGCTTGGTTACTTGCTGCAATCTTCTCAAGGCACTGTCTGGCTTAAAGCTGTCTGGGAAGATAATTTACTTCAAAGATGGTTTCCTGATGCTACGCAAGAAAGTTTGGCTCAAGTGGCAGCAGTTGAGCAATCAGCTTTGGTAATCGCAAAAAGCTTCCCTCAACTTCAAGTAGAATTACAAGCCTCAGTTGCTGGTAAATCAGCAACTTTGTTGAGTTTAGCCAAGTTAGCAAGTTTGCTGCCATCAGTACCAGAAGCAGCTGAGGAACAACTGTTGTTTTTAAAGTATAGTCGGGCTGAAGTCCGAGCTGTGGTTACTCTCCTCAAACAACTGCCTCAATTAGAATCTCACACTAAGCAACCGATGACCCTACGGGAACAATATTTTTTCTTTTTGGAGGTGGGTTGTGTTTTTAGTGCCTTGACAGTGCTGGCAGTGGCAAGAGGAATCGCTGTAGAGGCTGTTGCTCCTTTAGTTGATTGCTATTTGAATCCCCACAACCAAGTTGCCCATCCCACCTCCCTCCTTACGGGTCACGATTTGATGCAAGCCTTAAAACTGCCCCCTGGACCCCAAGTCGGCAAACTACTTACTGAGATTCAGATTGCGCGTATTGAAGGAAGAATCACAAAGAGTGAAGATGCCTTGGAGTTCGCTTCGCAGCTAAGGGATGAATATAGGTATTAGGTGTTGTTAATAGGCATTTTCAAGAACTGTAAAGTTTTAGTAAAAAACGAGAATATATCTAGACATTTCTTTAGTATTAATGTCACCATTGATAGTGGGATAGTGTGGCACAAAAAAATATTCTATGATATAAGAATCACACTTTAAAATCAATTATGAATATATCAACCGTACTAAAAAAATTCTTTACGGTCATGGCTGGAACAGGGTTTTTGGCTCTGGGAATGGGAGGAATAGCAGAAGCAACAACAACTCTAACCTTTGATGAGCTAACCTCTCAATCTGTAGATGATCTGAGCTTCCAAGGGGTAAACTTTGACTTCAAGATAGACGGTATAGATTCAAGCGATGCTAGCTATAATGCATTTGGTCCAGGTTCAGTCAGTTATGTTAGTGACCCTAGCCTGGAAGGTAATGCAGCAGGTACTCTGACCCTAGACTTCGATACATTTGTTACCGAACTGCAATTTGGTGTGGCACTTGACGCATTCAATGTTAACGTCATACCCGGCTTTACAGTGGAACTTTTTGACCTAGGATTCAATTCTCTAGGAGTAACTGCGGTGGAGACCAATCCTGTAGTCAGTTTCAGTGAAGGTTTATTCTCCTATATTGGAGCGCCGGTGAAGCGAACTGTGGTGAATTTTAATGATACTGTAGCCAATCGATTTGCTTTCGACAACCTCACTTTCAAAAGCCCCAATGTTCAACCAGCACCCCCTGTTCCTAGCCCAGCTCCAGTTTCTGTTCCAGAGCCTGCTTCTGGGCTAGGTTTCCTGGTAATGGGTGCATTGGGTGCTGGCTCGGTTCTCAAGGACAAACTTCAAGCAAAAATTTAGCATTTTCAGCAAACCCTATCTACTTGCGATCGCGCTGTGGGATCATTAGATACGATGAACGGAAAAGCGATCAATAAAGTTTGAATCAGATGGGACAAGATTACCAGTCAACAGTAGTAATCACAGGGGCTTCTTCGGGGGTAGGTTTGTACGCAGCGAAAGCCCTAGCTAATAGGGGATGGCATGTAGTGATGGCTTGTCGAAATCTCCCCAAGGCGGGAAGTGCCGCTCAATCAGTGGGAATGCCCCCAGATAGTTACACAATAATGCCTCTCGACTTAGCCTCCTTAGGAGGTGTGCGACTTTTTGTGCAAACCTTTAGGGAAAGTCGCAAGTCTTTAGATGCTTTGGTATGCAACGCTGCTATCTATATGCCTCTATTGAAAGAACCGTTGCGAAGTATAGAAGGTTATGAGTTGACTGTTACTACCAATCACCTGAGTCATTTCCTGTTGTGCAATCTCATGCTGGAGGATCTTAAGCAGTCAACTGCTGAGGATCGCAGACTGGTTATTTTGGGAACAGTAACCCACAATCCCGATGAGTTGGGAGGAAAGATTCCGCCACGTCCAGATTTGGGGGATTTACAAGGCTTGGCAGAGGGATTTAAAGAGCCAATCTCCATGATTGACGGCAAAAAGTTTGAACCAGTCAAAGCTTACAAAGACAGTAAGGTTTGCAATGTGTTGACGATGCGGGAACTACATCGACGCTATCATCAGTTAACAGGCATTACTTTCAGTTCTCTGTATCCAGGTTGTGTTGCCGACACACCATTATTCCGAAACCATTATCCTCTGTTCCAAAAAATCTTCCCCTGGTTCCAGAAGAATATTACAGGGGGATATGTATCTCAAGAGTTGGCTGGTGAGCGAGTAGCGGCGGTGGTTGCTGATCCTGAGTACCGTCAATCTGGTGCTTATTGGAGTTGGGGAAATCGCCAGAAGAAAAATGGCCAATCTTTTGTGCAAAAAGTCTCTCCCCAAGCTCGCGATGACGAAAAAGGCGATCGCATGTGGGAGCTAAGTAACAAGTTAGTTGGACTTGCTACTTGAGGTTGTAGGTGTTAGGTGTTAGGTGTTAGGTGTTAGGTGGTAGGTAGTAGGTAATGGGATTGTAAGTTATTTATCAAGGTTAAAACCCTAAATATCCTTCCCCATTCCCCGACAACAAATGACCAATGACCAATGACAAACAACAAACAACAAACAACTAACAACTATTTCAACTGTGCTACTACTGTGCGATGACGGGGACTGTTAGGAGTAATTTGCGGTGACTTAAAACCAGCTTCAACTAGAGCTTGCTCAATATCAAAAGTGAAATATTCATCCAAATATGGTTCAGTGCTTTTGAGTAAAGTCAAAATATAGGGGGGCATCTTCGCATAAATTTCAGACTGAGGATTCATATCCATAATAGTCAGATAACCACCGGGACGAAGTAAGCGCTGTATTTCACGAAAGATATTCTCCGATGCCTGCTGGGGGAGTTCATGGAACATCAAGAAGGCAGAGACTAAGTCAAAGGAGTCATCTGGAAAACCTGTTGCTTCCGCAGCAGTATGTTTCCAATCAATTTGAGCACCCTTTTGCTGGGCACGGTACTGTGCTACAGCTAAATAGTAAGGAGACAAATCCATACCAGTAATTTTTGCTTGGGGATAAATCTCTTGTAGGGTAAAGGTGCTCATTCCGACACTACAACCTAGATCCAAAATATCTTGGGGTTCGATAGTAACCTGCTCTTGAAGCAAATCATGATAACTTTGGCGTAGTCTGGGGTCACCTTCAACACCAGCGTTAGGCCAAATCTTAGCATGGACGGCATAGGCAGCAGATTCTACTTCCCAAGCTGCTTCCCAGTCGAGATTACCCTGTTCGTAAGCATGGAAGGAGCATAGATAATAATCTGGGTAAGTTACTTGAGGGTTTTTTACCTGAGCAAGTTGAGTTTCCCAGTCAAGCTGACGCAACTCCTCTACTTGTTTTCTCCAGGGTACTCCCATCTTTTCGGCTCGCTTAATCATCATGGTACGAGCTTGATGCTTGGCTAAGCTGGCTAAGGGCTTGATTGAAAGTATGCCGTTGACCATCCGGGAGGCTAATCTTTCAGTAGGAGTAGTGTTTATGGTAGTGGTCATAAAAAAACTTGATCAAACAACAGGTTATAGTAGTCGCCAGGGCGGTTAAGACATTCTCAGGAAAGTTAACAAGGGGCTGCCATCCCCTTGTCCTAATCGCCTTGGCGGTTGCGATAATACCAGCAAGCAGAAGGCGGTAATGTTTCCGGATATGGTATCATAGTATTTTTGTCAATAGACTTAGATTTATTCAGAGTCAGTAGGATAGCTCTCATGTTGCTCAAGTCCACAACCCGTCACATTCGCATTTACGCTGCTGAGGTTCAGAACAATGAACTAGTTGAGAGCGAAAATGTTTTAACCTTAGATATCGACCCGGATAACGAATTTAACTGGAATGAAGATTCTCTCCAAGAGATCTATCGTAAGTTTGATGAATTGGTTGGGGCTTACGATAATTCAGATTTAACTGAATACAATCTGCGTCGTATTGGCTCTGACCTAGAGCACTTCATGCGATCGCTACTGCAAAAGGGACAAATTAGCTACAATCTGGAGAGTCGCGTTCTCAACTATAGTATGGGACTGCCACAAGTAACTCCTCAAGGCACTTCCCAATAAAAAAATCCCATTACTGGGGAGCTGGGGGAATAAAATTTTTAAAAGGAAAGTAACGTTCAAATTTTGTATACACAAAAGCATTTAAACCCTTGGGCTTATAAACCCTGGTGGTGTCAGCCTTGGTCAATTTTGCTGACAGGAGCAGGAGTAATCTCTGGTAGCTGGTTATTGGTAAAAACTGTCTGGGTAACTTTGTTGATGGCTATACCAATTTTAGTTTGGTGGATATACTTTTTACTCCTATGGCCGAAGCTAGTCAAGGATTTCTTAACAAAAGAATACTCTATGGTTGGGGAAGCTGAGGAAGCACAATCAAATAGTCATGTTGCTAAATAAGATGCAACAGATGACGGCTAACCAACTACAACTCGTCCTAGCGGCTCAGAAATCTCGCTCAAATTTTCTTCTACAGTGAGTAGATTAATAAACAAGAATTCAACAGCCCTTGATTCAGCTAATCCCGCAGGAGCCTCACGTCTCACCCCGATAGGGGGAGCGTGAGAGGAATGCGAGTCAAATAAGGGGGTTAGATGCCCCCTTCTTGGACATTTTCTTGGCTAATGTCCGCAGATAGTCTCTAAATACATCATTCTGTGTTCGAGCCGTCATCTGACAGTATTGTAGCCATACTTGTTTTTCTTCTGAGGTCAGACGGAAGTTGACCGAATCTGTGAGTTTTGCCATTGATTTGTAAGTGGAATTCATTTACAATGATGCCATGAAATACACCTACCAATACAAGGCACTTCCAACAACTCAACAGAAGCTAGAGCTCAATCTCTGGCTTCGGACTTGCCAGTATTGGTACAACCGACAACTAGGGGATAGGTTTGATTGGTGGGAGCATAATCGCGCCCCCATTGATGCTTGCCCGTTAGTGACACACCTCCCGCAATTACGCGATAAGCCAAATTACTACAATCAGAAAAAACAATTATCACAAATCAAGAAAGAACCTGTTGTAGTACAATGGTCTGGGCAAAAATTAGATTTTTCACGAGTTCCAGCCAATACACTTCAAGAGCTTTGCAAGCGAGTTGATAAAGCGTTTGAACGATTCACTCGGAGCGATTCCACAGGTAAACGAAGTGGAAAGCCACGCTTTAAGTCCTCCTCTCGATTCCGTTCTTTTGTGATTGAAGGCGCTGGATTAGACCTGCATTCATGCTCAAGGAGTGGAAAGTACCTTTACCTCAAGGTTCCCAAGATTGGTTTAGTCAAAGTCAAGGCACATAGGCACATACCCGATGGAGCTATCCTCAAGCAGTTGCAGTTCATTAAAAAGAATGACGGGTGGTTTGTTAATCTCCGTCTCGAAGATGTAACTGTTTCTAGTATCAAGCCTGATGAGATTATTCCTGATTGGGATAATTCAATGGGGTTAGATGCTGTCCTACATGAGGACAATTATCTGGCGACATCAGAGGACACCAAGCTTCCTTCATTCAAAGTTCTACGCAACAGTTTAGAGAAGTTATCCCGCATCTCCAAGAAAAAGAATTTACGGAAAAAAGGCTCTGCTTCTAGGCGTAAGCTAGTTAAGAGGGAAGGAAGACAACATCAGAAGATAGCTAGGGCAAGGAAGGATTTCCAGTATAAAACTGCTCACAAATTAGTAAGGAGTGGCAAGAAAGTATTTTTCCATGAAGACCTTAATCTCAAAGGTCTTACTCGACGCAATACCCCAAAGCAAGACTCCACAGGGGCTTACATCAAGAATGGGGAGTCAGCCAAATCCGGCTTAAACCTGTCTAGGGCTGATGCTGCCTTTGGTCAATTCTTTGAAATCCTAGGTCACATAGCTGAAAAAGCTGGAGCCAAAGTGGTTGCATTGAATCCTGCTTATAGTTCCCAACTCCTCTCGTATCGCGATGAGTTTGTATTTACTGATTGCAGTGTTCGAGAGTATTGGGATGAGCTTGAAAAGCTCTGGGTTGATAGAGACATTAACGCCGCCATCAACTTAAAGAGACTAGGGCTGGACGTGTTCCCA
>JAAHHL010000432.1 GCA_010672185.1 Caldora sp. SIO3E6
CCCCAAGGTTACCCGGGTTGATGCCAGGTTTTTAAGCTAAGAGATGCAATTTCTTGGGATTTTTTGACTTGCTGCATGATTGAAAGCCTTCTCTGGTATGGCTTCCACACTTATTCAGCAGACCCTATTTAAACTGATTGGGTTGGCGTTACTTGCTTGTTGATTTGAACATTTAATTTACCCTTGAATTTGCGCAATTCATAGAGTTTTACGCCAATTTGATACTCATATTGACTAAGTAAACAAGCATAAACATATCCGGCTCTGCCATCTAAAAATCCAAGTCTGATTATATAAAACAAAATAAAGCGCAAGGTTGGTTTAAAAGGTAACCATACCCAGACTTTTTTGAGAAAGCGCTTACGCTGCACTGCATCCCCAAATAAGTTTGCACCAATAGTACCGGAGTCATCTGTGCCGGTGAGCATGTTTAAGTAGACCCTAGCTTCCCAGTTAGAGTAACGATTATGTCGTTCTAGCCAATGGTAGATATCCCTAAAGTCCCTATGCTCCATATCGTTGTTCAAATAGCCAACAGCACCTTGTAAGATTACATGTTCGTGGACTTCATTGTCACCGGTATTAGGAATTTCTTCTGTGCTGAGGTTTTCGTAGCGACCTTTGGCATGTTTAAATAAGCGCAGATTCCAGTCAGGATATTTGCCACCGTGACGAATCCACTGATCTAAGAAGTAAACTCTACGGTTGAGGTAATAGCCATCATAGTCAGGATTTTGGATAGCCAGAGCAATTTCATCCCAAAGTTGAGGAGTAATGCGCTCATCACAATCAACAATTAACACCCACTGATGGCGAAACTTCAGATTGGCCAAACTCCAGTTTTTCTTTTTCGGCCAGTAACCATTGAAGTCAAATTGTACTACCTGAGCACCGTAACTTTCGCTAATTTCAGTGGAGCGATCGCTACTCTGGGAATCGACGACAAATACTTCATCAGCTCTACTCAGACTCTCTAAACAAGCTGGCAGATTGGCTTCTTCATTTTTGGCAGGGATCAGAACTGAGATAGGAACTTTGGATTCTATAGATGACATATTGTGGGAGCTTGACCTGATTACAAAATTTAAGCCTACAATTATTTCTTAATTTTGAGGATCCCTCTAATTGCTGCACTTAGATAGCCTATCTGACCATAAGCATACACCAAATTATCGAAACTTAAAGCAGGGTTACGGATATTTCTCAGGGATTTATAACAACCACGCCCCATTCTCTCACTTCCTCGCAGCAGCTGAGCATAACCAGCCCGTTGGGCAAGTTGTTCTCGGTAACACTCACTAATACCTTGCCACCAAGCGCGACTGAAAAACCAGCTTCTTTCTAGGCGTTCTGGCGCAACATTATGAGCAACTAGGGCATTGGGTAAGTAGGCAACCTGCCATCCTTGAGCAAGAGCTAATTCAGTCATGTGCAACTCTTCATTAGATAACAGATTTTTACCTACACGTCCCAAATTTATATCAAATCCCCCTACTTGCTCCAAGAAACTACGTCGGATGGAGTAATTCAGTCCTCTTGGAGTTAAAGCAGGATTAGTAATATCAACTACTTGCTCCCCCAAGTCGAAAGCACCCAAATTTCCTGCTAGTCCTGATGACAGCCAAGGGGGAGATGTGCTGCCCTTTGGCCACAATAGGGTAACTTTACCGCCAGCGATCGCTAGCAGCTCGTTGCTTTGGTAAGCTTGGTAAATTGTTCTGAGCCAGTGAGGTGTTGCTACGGCGTCGTCATCTAGATAAGCTAAAATCGCTGCACTAGCTTTTTTGGCTCCAGTGTTACGAGCAACAGATAGACCAAGCACTGGTTCATACACATAATTAAGTCGTGGATGAGAAACTCTTTCTTCAACCAGCTCACGAGTGCGATCGCTCGAAGCATTATCCACTATAATTACTTCATAGTCAGCAAAATCCTGCTGGAGTAGACTATCAATAGCAGCACCTAAATATTCATCGCGATTGTGGGTACAGATAATAGCAGAAATCTGAGGTTCTGACATAATACTAAGGTCTTAATTGAGATTTTGGTTCTCTCTTAGATTCTAGATTTTCTCTCTAGAACCTGCATTCCTTAGCTTCCCTCAGTCCTTGCTCAAGTGAGCGTGCATCACTACCAGAGTTTCCGAAAGTTGGCTGAGGCGAGTTTCTAGCTCTTGCTTGCGACTGAGCAACAGCCTCAATTTTTGGTAACGAGCAATCGCTATACTAACACTGGGAACTTGGTCTGATGGACAATTGCGAGACCAAGACTGACCATCTGAGTCTAAACCACAGAGGCGATAACCAGTGCGGGGAGATTCATAGCTCACCTTCGCATCTGTTGCATTTATCCTTTCTTTAACATAGTCCATCAGTCGGTCGTCCTGAGCTAGCCTTACTACCTCCTGAGCTTGTTGTGATTCCCGCAGATGAGACTCTAACCAACCATCGACAATGGGACCATCTATGTAGATATCCTGAATTTGTTTGAGGACTTTTTGGAGTTCCTGCTGCCAGCCAGCAACAACTTCTTCAATTTCTTTGAGCAAATTCATTGCCAAAGCAGGGTTAGTACTGTGGCGATGGTTGCTGAAGCTTGAAGGTTTAATTTTGGGTAGTGTTGGCGTTTTACCCTGATTCTTGTCGGCAGGAAAAGGCTTTACTGCCATTGAGAAGGAGGGAGTATCCGTGTCTTGACGACAATCAGATTGTTCGGGGGTTGAGTCAGTTGCCGGAGATTGGGCTAACTGCTCTAGAGTGGTCTCAATCCTGTGTAGTTCTGGTTTCATCTAAAAACTCAGCGAACGTGGAAACTCAGGTGCTTGACTCCTGAGAGTGATTTTAAGTTACTTTATTTACTTCTACAAGGAGTTATCCTCTACTATAAGTATGACAGTTTGAATATTTGGTAAACAAGCACAGCTTCGCTGCATGAACCAAGATACGATAAAATCTCTCAAGCAGATAATCCTGGTAACTGGACCATCTCGTTCTGGTAAAAGTGAGTGGGCAGAAACTTTAGCACAACAAACTGGTAAATTGGTCATTTATGTAGCAACAGCCCAAGTTGACGAAAATGATCCAGAGTGGAGCTCCCGGATTGAGAAACATCAGCAGCGACGCCTAAACTCTTGGAAGACATTATTAGTACCTGTGGAGTTAGCAGCAACAATTCGAGGGTATTCAGAGAGTAATTGCTGTCTGTTAGTAGATTCTCTGGGAACTTGGATGGCTAATCTCCTGGAGCAAGAGGAAGAGGTTTGGGAAAGTACGGTACAAGAGCTCTTCGAGAGCCTGGCACAAACAGCAGCTACTGTAGTTTTTGTTGCAGAGGAAGTCGGTTGGGGTGTTGTACCAGCTTATCCAATAGGGAGATTATTTCGCGATCGCTTAGGAAATTTAGTACGCCAGTTGGGTAAAATTGCTCATCCAGTATATTTAGTTACTGGTGGTCATGTTCTCAATCTTAGTGCTCTGGGAGAGCCTTTGCCAGATTCTCTAGTATAGCGTTACGTGCTGGGGAATTGGGAATTGGGAATTGGGAATTGGGAATTGGGAATTGGGAATTGGGAATGACGAAAATTACTGATCTTTATTAACCTTTCCCGAAAATGTCTCAAAGGTAGTGAAGTTAAGGATTGCCTTATATCAAGTTCGGATAATCACTTATAATTCCCTTCTCCCTTGCAACCTTCTTTCTTACCTTCTGCCCTCTGCCCTCTGCCTTCTGCCTTATTGCAGCCAAAGTGTAAGTATTCAACCGAACTTGATATTAGCCATTGCTGCACCTACAGATTTAGATTCCGTAGTTTATCAAAAAGTCCAGGAAGTATTAGAAAAATTGGCACAAAGCCAATCTGAGCAAATTGAGCTGTTACCCATTGTCAATCCCGCTACTCCCGAAGCCATTGATGCAGTACTAGAACAACAACCTCATATTTTTCACTTTATCGGGCATGGTTGCCTCAATAACGAAACTGGGAAAGAAATAGGGCAAATTGCACTAGTAGATGATGTATTTGAAGAAGCGTTATGGGTGGATGCTGGCTTCTTCGGTGGGTTATTTAATCGGTATCGTCCTGGTATTGTCATGTTACAAGCCTGTGAGGGGGGAATGCTGTCGGCCTCCCAAGCTTTTGTTGGGGTTGCCTCTAAAATTGTACAACAAAATATTCCTGTTGTAGTAGCAATGCAGTACGAAGTTTCTAATATTACCGCAAGTTGCTTTGCTTATCGCTTCTACGAACGGTTAGCTCAGGACGATCCGGTGGATTTAGCTGCTCAAAATGGACGACGTGCGATCGCTAATTTTTGATATTGATATTAATTCGCAATCTCTAGTAAGTAGATACTAAACAATAAGACGGTATTTATACATTTCTTCATAAAAAGGCATACACTTATTAATACATGGCACTAATATATCTGGAATATTAATCTCTTTAGATTGCTGAAAAAAGCCTCTAGAATTAAGCACATCTTTACGAAACTTTTCTAAAATGGTGTTTTTCCAGGATACAAGGTTTGTTTGATTTGGCTCCCAACGAAGCATTTTCTCTGAAAAATCAACCCCTAATTGACAACATAAAGTTTTTAAATAATCTCGAGGATTTTTAACCAAATCTCCTGAGTCAATTACTAAAGGCTTTTCTTGTATTAAATTTTCAATTTCTTTGAATAGTCGATAATGTTCTTCCCAGCCGACAAATGATTCGGAATCCTCCCAGCTAAAACCTGTAGCTTTTCTAGCTTCCCAGTAGGAAACAACTGTTTCTTTCGGATGTCTAATTAAAAAGCAATTTTTTACTTGAGAGAGCCAACTTCTGTCTAATCCTGGAAGAAGATGAAATGACATATGTTTTTGAAAGGAAAAAGATTTTCCTTCGGGAAGATCACCAATTATTTTTTCAATAATATTTGCATAACTGCTGTTATACTGAGATAAGTAATCCGAGGAAAACTCAATAATGTTGTCATAATTAATGCTATTAGTAAAAGAAAGATAATGTAAGGGTTCATCATAGATAATGCAGTCATCAATCTGCTCAAATGCTCTGGTTATAGCACTTGAGCGAGTTCTTGGACAAGCCCACATAGCAATGTGTTTAGTTTGCATGATTTTCTAAATTATTAAATTATATTTACAAAGGCTTTTCACACTTTACATTTAAAGATAAAGGAAGCCTCATTACGTCATCAAATCCATGATTTTCTGCTACCGATTTTGGGTGAAAACGCTGGACATTAGTGAAGCCCGCATCAGTTAGTATTGCTGTTAAAGATTCTTCAGTAAATATAACGCGATGCCTAAAGGGAAGATTGTTTGAATCATCTCTAAATGGGTAATAGGAGCCATAAAGAGTCACGAATAATAACCGCTCATGGTCTTTCCAGAAACTGAGAAATTTCATTGGTTCTTTGCGAAATTCCCTCAGCATATAATCAAAATCCGGAACGCCAATTATAAGAGTGCCTCCAGGTTTTAACGCAACATGCCAAAGTTTGAGTATGGATAAAATCTCACAGGGAGGAAAATGTTCTAATAAATGGGAAGCACGAATGGCTTCAGGCATATCTTCACCAACAAACCAAAGATAACGGCTATCACCAACTAGATCAACACCATTACCTGAAGTAAGGTCAAAATTCAGCCAACCCTCACTTTTGGTTGAATTACTACCTAGATTGATTTTCGTCATATGTAATTGTCTCAAGATGAGATTTAGCCCCATCTAATCAAGTAGTTCTCATCAATACTATTATTACGATTTTTTGCAACCAATAAACAGATAATAAGGCACTTTAAACCCAGGCAGAAATGGAATAGTGGCCATCCTTTCAATAAATCGAACAGTTTCAAAGCGGTAGTGCAGATAAGGAGCATGTTCAGTAGAGAGAAAAACATTGTCTTTGCCAAACCAAGTAGGCCAAAAATGACGAGATAGCCAGGAGTGGGAAGACCACTGTTGTCTCGGATATTTCCGAGAAACATAAAAATCTACCACCCCAATAATTCCACCAGGCTTGAGTAAACGGTATGCTTGGTCTATGGCGGCAAACCAATCGGGAATCATGGTTAAGGAATAGGAAAATGTTACGATGTCAACTACCTGTTCTGGTGGCGTAAACTGGGTGACATCAGCTTCCACAGTCTCAACATTAGACCATCTTTTACTCGCAATTCGCTCCTGTGCTATTGCCAACAAAGAAGGCAATAATCAAAAAATGTAAAATTCTGTTAATTTCTTGATTTTATAAAATGGAAAAACAACCCTTCTAAATTCAAGTCACGGTACTTTGGCCACTCCGTA
>JAAHHL010000433.1 GCA_010672185.1 Caldora sp. SIO3E6
TCTCCTAAGCTTAAAGGCTTCGGCTGTTTTAATTGCTATCGGGCTATCTGCTGCTACCACTTCCTTGACAGCGGTGACTAAAGTGGCATCCTCTTCTAAATTTAATAAATGGCGGCGCAGATGGTCAGAGTAGGGGCCTTCTTCTGTGGGAGCTATTGCCAGTAGTTGCTCCAAAGTCATCCTCCTACGAGCAATTTGATAGAGACCTACCCGCACCAGATAGGGATGTCCCCCTAGTATTACCATGAGTTGCCCTATTTGGGAATCATCCCAATTCAATTGATGCCGGTAAAGCAATTCCTGTACCTGTGACTGGGTTAACTCTGGCAGTTCAATTGGTAAGCCTACATTAAAAGGAGACTGATTGATATTCAGAGGGATGTAAACTTCCTTGGAATGGACAATCACTAACCTCAGCTTTTGCCAAGCAGTTTCATTTTTACCTCGCTCATGCCATGAGCGTAATAGCCCAAAAAAGTCGGTAGCAATGGCTGGATGTTGGAAAATCTGATCTACTTCATCTAAACCTAAAGCAATAGGGTTAGGAATTTCCGCAAAGAGATATCTTTGAAAGTACTTGGTACATTTATTTTTGCTTCCTAAGGGCCCCTGCCAATATTTCTCAAGCTGATCCTCTAAGTTCAATTCCTCCGCTATACTGGCACAGAACCACTGCAAAAAACGCTCCAAGTTAGTGAAAGATTCCGCATCTGCTAACTGAAAGTTTAATGATGCTATCCGATAATCCGACTGCTTTGCCTGAGCAAGAATCCGACTCATTAAGGAGCTTTTCCCCATTTGTCGGGGAGCCTTTACTCGAATCAACGCTGCTGGCTGCACAATGGTTTCGTAACAGTCAGGTTCGATGGGGGGACGCTCGATATAAAAGGGAGAATTTAAACTAACTTGACCTTCTGGTTGCTCTAAAATGGTAGGTGGGACAGGAGGCCTTGGGGTGATGATCGTTGTATTTGCCTGACAGGCTTGCAGTTGTTCGAGGGCTTGTAGCGCTTCTGTAGCTGTTGCGTAGCGCTGACGATAGTCATAGCGTACCATCTTGTCGAGGATGGTTGCTAAACCGGGACTAACAGGAGCAATATCTTGGAAGGCTGCACAACAGAATTCCCCACAGGAGTTGGTGGGAATTTCTTGATCCCTAGGAGATAATCCAGTCAAAGCTTGGAGGCAAATCATTCCCACGGCATAGATATCGCTACTCAAGTGAGGCTTGAAGGCTAGTTGTTCACTAGGCATATAACCAGGAGAACCGACAGCAACTGTCAGGCTTGTCTTGCCGTAGGAATTACCGACTTGGGAGTTAACCTCTTTGACTGCGCCAAAATCAATTAGTATAATTTTGCCATCTTGGCTACGTCTAATTAAATTAGCAGGTTTGATATCCCGGTGGATAACCCTTTGTTGATGAACAAAGGAGAGCACCTGCAAAATATCTTGCAATAGTTCGAGCACATAAGTTTCCTTCAACTGTTGACCAGGAATTAATTCTTGGTTAAGGAGCTCACCTGGGATAAAATCTTGTACGAGGTAGAACTCTTCGTTTTGCTCAAAGTGAGCCAACAGACGAGGAATCTGGTCATGATCGCCTAATTTGTATAAAGTTTGAGCTTCCCTGTCGAATAGCCGTTTTGCTACTTCCAAAGTTGCCACATCGTTAACTCTGGGTTTGAGTTGCTTAACTACACAGAGGGGATTGCCAGGTAAATGGTTATCTCTAGCCAGAAAAGTTTGACCAAAGCCGCCGCCACCTAAGGGTTTGACCATTTGATAGTGACCTGCCAATATGTTTTCCATCTTAATTAGGGTTTGCTGAAAAAGTCCGTCGGTTTGCAACGAGTGAAGTAACTAAATTTTGCTCACTGGTGCTCATCTTTTGAGCAAAATTTGGCCGGTTATTTACACTTCTTTAGTCAGGGAGGCTTGAGAGCATTATATAGCAAAATTTGTGTTTTTATATAGTAAGCCTAACAGTTGGTGCTTAAGATCATTTTAATTTTTGATTTCTTGTTAATGATTAATCTTCCATTGTAATCTTAAAGACGGTGAATCAAAAGTGATGACTTTATGACTAGAAGACTCCCAGATTACAGACGAGCAGATGATAGCAACTATTTTGAATATTCTTTAGAGTATGGAGAGGTTAATAGTTCTGCTCAAAAACCTGCTATTCTGTTAATTGGTGGTGCAGAAGGAGGTACCGAAGGAGAAGATGCGGCTACCGAGTGGTTTCTCAAGCAAGCCAACTACGGAGATTATTTAGTCCTGCGCTGTGGTTCCCTTGGTGGACAAGCAGGATGGGTGGCAGATAATTACGGAGATTTAATTCATTCTGCAGCGGAACTGTCTATTAACAGCCGAGATGCAGCTAATAATCCAGAGGTTGTACAATATATCAAAGATGCTGATGCCTTATTTATTGCTGGTGGAGACCAGAATAAATATGAAGACTATTGGGAAGGAACAGCTACAGAATCAGCAATTAATTACTTAGTTAATCATAAGAAAGTGCCGGTGGCTGGAACTAGTGCTGGCATGGCAATTTTAGGAGATTATTATTATGCTCCTTCCCGGCGAGGGTTGCTGAGTTCAGAAATTTTGGACGACCCTTTTCATGAGAATACTCAGGATATTTTGCGCAGCGATTTTCTGCAAATACCGTTTTTAAAAAATGTGATTACTGACACCCATCTGGATCGGTACAATGATGATCATCCTGAGACCAGGTATGGGAGAATTTTCGGATTGATGGCTCGTATTATCCAGGATAGTAATCAACCAGTTTATGGTATTGGTTTAGATGAAGGTGCTTTTGTCGCTATTGATGACAAGGGAATGGCCAAGGTTTTTGGCAATGCTTCAGAACAGGGACAAGATGCCTATTTCTTGCAAACTAATGGTGCGCCACCAGAACAAATAGAGTCAGGAGAACCCTTAATTTGGGATAATAATGGACAGGCTGTTAAAGTTTATAAAATTCAAGGTACACCAGAGGGAAGTGGCTTATTTGACCTCAACAATTGGTTAATTGCTTCTGGAGGAACTTGGGAATATTGGTTTACCACAGGCGGTTACTCTGGTTTTCAGCAAGAGAGCATTTAGGGCTTGCTGAATAAGTCCTTAGCTTTCATCTTTCAGCTTTCCGGATTTTGACCCCTCACATTCGGAATTTAATCAGGTATTTCCCGACAATGGTGCAAGGTTTTTGCATTTATGGGCTCAATTTCCTTGCACCGACTTGGGAAATTTTCTAACACCTCAAACCTCACCTACCACCTAACACCTACCACCTACCACCTAACACCTAACACCTATTCTTTCCCCAAAAGTTACGACTTATTCAGCAAGCTCTATAATAGTAATAATGTTCTCCGCAGCTAGAGCAATGACAGAAGAAGAAATTAAAGCACTGATTCACCAGGAACTACCTACAATTTTGCAGCAAGATCGAGACCTACGAGATTTTGTCTTGCGTACAGTAGAAAACTACTATGCTGGTAAACAAGAAACAGAAAGCCGCTTTGATAGGATTCTTGCAGAACTCAGTCGCGATCGCGAGGAACAAAGCCGCAAATGGGAGGAACAAAACCGCAAGTGGGAGGAACAAAGCCGTAAGTGGGAGGAAAATAACCAGCAAATTCAGCAGATTATGCTAGAAATTAAAAAGCTTAACAGTAAGCACGATAGTACTATCGGAGCATTAGGAGCGAGATGGGGACTCTATTCGGAAAGCTCTTTTCGCAATGCTCTCAAAGGTATTTTAGAAGACTCTTTTGCCGTAGAAGTACTCCATCTCACCGAATATGATAGCGCTGGAGAAGTGTTTGGCAGACCCGAACAGGTAGAACTCGACTTGTTGATTAAAAATGGTTTGCTGATTATTTGTGAAATCAAGTCTTCTATAAGTAAGGCAGATATCTATACTTTTGAGCGGAAGGTACGCTTTTATCAAAACCGACACCAACAAACAGCAAACCGTAAGATAGTCATTTCGCCAATGGTTCATCCCAGAGCCCAAGAAATCGCCTCCGAATTAGAAGTGGAAGTCTATAGCTATGCAGAAGAATTGAGAATTGAGAATTGAGAATTTATCGTTTATCACGTTAATGATTGGTAATTCTCGGCTACATTGGGCATTGTTTGTTGATGATACTCTAACCGCAGCCTGGGATACGAATCATCTATCCGCCGCCGTCGTTGAGCAGTTGCTTCAAGATTGGGCATCCGGAATTATGCCAGCAGCAATTTTGCCACCTCAGTTACAATGGGAATTTCCTAGTGCAAAAAGGCAGGAGGCAGGAGGCAGGAGGCAGGAGGCAGGAGGCAGGAGGGAAGCTTTTTCATCTTGTATAACTGGCGGGTTATTGTCGCCGCGCTGCACTAGTCAATTACCTCTTTACATCGCCTCAGTAGTACCAGCTCAGACCAAACTATGGCAAAATTATCCTACTGCCCAAGTTATCACCCTAGCTGATTTACCCCTTCAAGAACTTTATCCTACTTTAGGTATTGACCGTGCCTTAGCGGTGTTGGGAGCAGGAGAGACTTATGGTTACCCAGTACTGATGATTGATGCTGGTACTGCCTTAACTTTTACTGGTGCCAATGCTCAGCGACAGTTAATTGGAGGAGCAATATTACCGGGATTAGGGCTACAGTTAAAGTCTTTAGCACAAAAAACCGCAGCCTTACCAGCCACTCAACTACCAAGCCAACTACCAACCCGTTGGGCAATGGAAACACCAGGGGCAATTGAAAGTGGCGTTATCTATACGGTATTAGCCGGTATTCAGGACTTTATTGCCAATTGGCAACAGCAGTTTCCCGATACCCAGATTGCTTTAACTGGTGGTGACTCGGATTTGCTGCTGAAGTACCTCCAAGTCAAATTCCCCGAAACAGCAGCTCAGATAATTGCAGATCCTCACTTAATTTTTCGAGGAATGGGGAAATTAATAATTAATAATTATTAATTATTAATTATTAATTATTAATTAACTAAATTGGTTACTGGTATCCAAGTTAAAGAGCACTTCCAAGGTTTGCATAGCTTGTTGTCGTGCTTCAATATCTTGCTGGGCTCGGAGCTGTACCATTGGATCATGGAGAATTTTGTTGACGATGCCTCTGGTTAGTGCTTCGATAACTTCTTTGTGTTTTTCCGCAAATTCTGACCCTAAACGAGATAAGGCTTTTTCTAACTCTTGCTCACGAATATTTTCTACTTTACTTCGTAAACAGCTGATGGTGTTGACAGTTTCTAGCGATCGCGCCCATACTTCAAAGGCATCTACTTCTTCCTCTAAAAGGACTTCCGCTTCCCTTGCCATTTGACGGCGACTTTCCTGGTTTTGGGCTACTACCGCTTTTAAGTCGTCAACATTGAATGCCTGTACGTTATCCAATTCGTTAACATCTGCTGCTACATTGCGAGGTACGGAAATATCAAATAACATCAAAGAGCTACTTGGGTCTAAAAGAGCCTCTAGTTTGGCTCGGTCTAACAAAGGATCAGTAGCACCGGTGCTAGTAAATACCATATCTGACTGAGCAATCACTTCCATCATCTGAGGCAGGAGATGTAGTTGCAGATTGGCACTGGCAAACTTATTGGCTAATTCTTCAGCTCTACGGGTAGAACGATTAACAATGGAAATATTAGTAGCACCTTTTGCTAGTAAGTGTTTTACCAACAAGCACGACATCTTACCCGCACCAATAATCGCAATACGATAGGGCTCCAAGTTACGGACTTTCATTTGAGCCAATTCCACAGCTGCGGAACTAATGGAGACAGCACCAGTACCAATATTAGTTTCAGTACGGACTCGCTTACCTGCGGTAATACTTTGTTTAAATAGTTTATTGAGTAAACGTCCAATACCCTTGTGTTGTTGACCAAGTTTGTGGGTATTTTTCACTTGGGCTAAAATTTGCCCTTCTCCTAAGACTAGGCTATCCAGACCAGCCGCCACTCGCATCAGGTGCATAATAGCATCTTGATATAACAAGATAAATAGGTGGGGTCGCAGCTCATGGAGAGGCTGTTGACCATATTCTGACAGAAACTGGATCAGTTCTTGAACTCCCCGCTCAGTTTCCGTGGCAACGATATAAATTTCTAGTCGATTGCAGGTGCTGAGTATGGCGACTTCTTCAATATGAGGATAGGCACACAGTTGAGCGGTGACGCCCTCCAATTTGACTTCTTGAATACTCAGTTTTTCTCGCACCTCTACTGGTGCTGTTTTGTGACTTAAACCTACGACTGCGATATTCATTTTTTCTCCC
>JAAHHL010000434.1 GCA_010672185.1 Caldora sp. SIO3E6
GACAAAAACTAATTGATGAGATATGTCACATAGAGAAGGTAACATGACACACAAGGCAGAAGGCAGAAGGCAGGAAGCAGAAGGCAGAAGGCAGGAGGCAGGAGGCAGAAGGCAGAAGGCAGAAGGCAGGAGGCAGAAGGCAGAAGGCAGGAGGCAGAAGGCAGAAGGCAGGAGGCAGAAGGCAGAAGGCAGGAGGCAGAAGGCAGTCTTGATGAAAAATCTTTCACCACCAGGTGATGAAAGTTGACTGTTGACTGTTGACTGCTCCATACTTTCAAGTCAGAAGGCAGAAAGTTTGTACAGTAAGTGGAAAAATCTTTTTCACGCTTTGGGTTATTGTCGCCTTACTGTAGTAATGACATAAGTGCTAGACTCTAGAACCCAAAAACAGACCCTAGGACAGAGCTATGCTTTCATCTAAGTATGGTACCTTTGCTACACCTTAAATTGCCGACAACAATGCTAGATCCCCGACTTCTTTAAGAAGTCGGGGATCTGAATACCAAGCAAATGCTCACTACTAATAACTAGCCAATGACCGCTCAAGTCACCGTAGTCAATCACTCCTTAGTACAACACAAACTGACACTGATGCGTCAGGCTGACACTAGCACAGCCAAATTTCGTCAACTCTTGAGAGAAGTTGGAATGCTGTTGGCATATGAGGTGACGCGGGATTTGCCTCTCAAGTACGAAAAAATCCACACACCACTGACTCCAATGGTGGCTCCGATGCTTGCTCCAGATAAGAAAATGGTGATTGTTTCTATTCTCAGGGCAGGGCAAGGACTTTTAGACGGAATTTTAGAACTGATACCTTCAGCTCGTGTTGGTCATATCGGATTATATCGCGACCCTGCTACTCATGTCGCTATTGAGTATTATTGCAAACTCCCTCAGGACATTCACCAACGAGATGTTTTAGTAGTTGATCCGATGTTGGCAACAGGGAACTCTTCTGTAGCATCAATTTATCGTATTAAGGAAGCCAACCCGATGTCGATGAAATTTTTATGCTTATTAGCTGCTCCAGAAGGTATTAAGAATTTCCAAGAGCATCATCCTGATGTAGCAATTTATACAGCAGCGATTGACGATAAATTGGATCAATACGGCTACATTGTACCTGGATTGGGTGATGTTGGCGATCGCTTATATGGAACGAAATGAGGTGTTAGGTGTTAGGTTTTAGGTTTTAGTACTTATATCAAATCCGGACTAAAAGATAAAAATATTATTAATGGTTGGTTTCTGAAACCCAACTACCGTCGGTTGACGACAATTTAGTAATAGCTGTAAATCAAACAATTCTGTACAACCTGCTTGAAACCGCAAAAAAGCTACCCTTTCACCAGTCTGAATATCCACTACCCAAATAGCACACTGCAATTCCTCATTACTTTCCTCAATTGGCAATCCTCCAAAAGTCTTTTTCTCCCGAATCTGCGACAATCCGACAAAGGCATAGCGATCGCAAAAAGTTAATCCTCTGGTAAATCCTGGTAACTCTACCACTGTTGTACTCTTACCAGTCTCTGGATCTACTACTACCAAACGTCCTCTACCAGAATCCAGCAGCCAGAGGTATCCAGCATAAACCCGAGGAGAGTGAGGCATGGAGAAACCCCGCGCGATAATCTCACCGCTGGGTACATCAATCAAACAACCACCAGTTGCTTTGTTTTGCCGCCAGCCTTGGGGAAGATCCGTCTCTCCCAAAACTGTGACATACTTTGGCTGTCCCTCCACCACTGCCAACCCATTTAAATGGCAGCGATCCTCCGCTTTTAACTGACTGATAAACTTTGGTTGCCAGCGAGGTACAAAATTAAATTCAGGACTCACGGTACACAGACAAGAGAAGCGAGTGTTAACAAACCACAGTTCCTCCCCCACCCAAGCCAATTCATGGATGCGGATATCTCCAGTAATTTGAGACCACCGTGGTACAAAACAAGCTTCATACTGGTTAGGGGGGTCTACCTTATTAGCAATTCCGGGAATATTCGGCAAAAACCAAATCTGTCTGCGGGTGCCAATTGCTAGTTGCTGGGGTGACAAAGCTAACCCCATCAGCAATTCAAAGTTGCGCAGCAAAGTATTCAAGCATCCTTGCTCAGATCTTACTACCATCAACTTCCCCGCCTGATAGGTAGAAACAAACAGAGAAATCCCTAATTTCTCCAATAATTCTGGAAAACCAGCAGAATGAATGTAGTGAAATTGAGTTGACTCAGGTTGGCTTGATAGTGATGGCATGGAGGATGGATCGCACTAAGATTTTTGCATAGAGTTCTGGAGAAACTCGATAAATGCACGAACTTTAAGGGGAACGTAAGCACGAGAAGGATAAAGCAACCAAGCAGCTGTGCTGAAATCTGTTGCTGTTACCTCATAATTGGGAAACACATCAACAAGAGTACCAGCCTGTAAATCATTGTCAATCAACCAATTAGGGAGCAATGCTAACCCCATTCCTGCGATCGCACATTGTTCCAGCGCGATCGCATTTGAAATAATAGTACGACCATGAACGGGTACTTCGCTAATGAGTCCATTGCTGTTCCTGAATATCCACCTTGAGCGAAAGCCTGGTAGCGGAAACAAAAGACAGTTATGTTGTTCTATATCGTTTGGTTACAGAAGAAGGATCGATATTGCGATCGCGTGCAACAGCAGCAAAACTTTTCTGTATCATGACTTCGACAAAAATTTGCAGCGCTGATAAGTCCATCACTTTTTAACCTAACCCCCCAACCCCCTTCCCTTGTAGGGAAGGGGGAGTAAGAAGTTCTTTGCTAATAGCCGAAGCTATCTAAAGATGAGTCAATTTGCTCGGAAGTCTTCAGCCTATCATCGATTGATGGGATAAATGCACGAGAGTTATTCTTGAATTGATATTTATTGCTCCTTTCGCAGCAAGTATGCTTTTGATATGGGGAAAGTTAATTTACCAATCCTTTAGCAACAGGTAACGGAAGCAAAATTAAGCAAAGGAGCAATACAGATGTCTAGCGAAGAACAAAAAGCTGCTGTTTTAGAGGCAACCAAAAGGGCAAGTGAGCAATGGAAATCAGCCTTTAATTCAGGGGATGCAGCTAGCTGTGCTGCCCAATATGAAGAAAATGCAGTAATGCGAGCCAAGCCTTTTGGTACTTTTACTGGTACTACCGAAATTCAAGCATTTTGGCAAAAGCTGCTCGATGAGGGTTTTTCGGATGTTGAATATTTAGAGCCATCCATCAAGGTAGTTGATGAAACAAGTGCCAGATTAACTGCTAGCTGGAAAATGAACAAGGCTAAGGGCGTAATTCATCAAGAACTTTGGGTATTGCAAGAAGACGGCACTGCCAAATTACGTGAGGATGATTTTGAAGCCATAGGTTAATTGTTGTTTCTCAATCTATAGCGCTACGCCCATAAATTAAGACCAAATTTTTTCTCTGTGTTCCTCTGTGCCTCTGTGGTGATATAAATTTCTCAACGTCCTAACCAAAGCAGAAATCATCGGAATGCTAACAAAGCATGGTGTAACCAGTGCAAAAGCAATGGAATGTCTCGGTAGCTTGCCTGTTATCAGTCCTGCTGCCAAAGGTGCAGGAAATCTGATACTGGCAAACAATCAGACACCGATGTTCCCCATTGGCTTAGCGGAGAAAGATTTCCGCTACATTATTCAAACAGCACAAGCTGTTAATGCTCAAACTCCTACATCTACCGCCATTCATCACATTTATCAAGACGCGATCGCTCAAGGGTATGGCAATGACAATATTACGGGAATTGCTCAACTTTTTATCTGATTGTCTTTAAATCACCTAGTCCTAATCTCCATGTCACTGCCTTTACTAGAGAACAACATTAACACTCCTGTAACCACTGCAATGCCTGCGGCGACATAAAATACAGCGACTAATCCAGTGTATTTCCAAACCGCTCCTAAGAAAATTGGTGAAAAAAATTGTCCTAAAGAGTTGAAGCCTGTGCCGATGGCAATTACACTCGACCTTAGTTCTGGGGGAGCAAGTTGAGCCAAAGCATCGTAAATATTAGGGGTGGCAATGCCAAATCCTGCACCGAAGAGGAAGGCTGTTGGTAAAATCCAGTGGATTTGCCCTAAAAACGGCAGGGCAATTAATGTCAGAGCCATCAATAGCAGTCCCAAGGCAATAGCTTGATATGTCCCCAGCATCTTTCCCAACCGACTCGCCACCAGAGCAGAGATAATAACAATGCCTAATCCTGGGAATGCCAGAACCATACCATTGAGTTTTGGTCCAGCCCCAAGTAGAACCTTAAGGTGAAGAGGGATATAGATAACCACAGCATAGACAACAACAGCGGCCAAAGCCAAGGTGAGAAATAGCTTAATCACTTGGGATTGTTGCACAATGGCAATTAACTGTTTCCCCATAGTACGATCGATGACAGCTTTATTGGAGGAGCGCTCCTTTTTCCAAGTCAGCACTGTAGCCAGGGCAATAGGCAGAGCTAGTCCGTAGATATAAAATACGTATTGCCAGTGAGTAGAACCTACCCAACCTCCCAAAAGAGGAGCCGCAATACCAGCAGTGGTCATGGCACTGGTAGCATAACCAAAAAGACGCGATCGCGCTTCTCCTTCATACATATTGCTCAGTAAGCCAATACTTGCTGCACTAATGCCACCGCTGGCAATGCCCAAACAACCCCTAGTGACTAAAAGTGGTGCTAGACTACCAAGAAAAGCCCCTGTTACCCCAAAGAAGCCGTAAAAAACTAGTGAAGCGCTCAAGACCTTTACCTTACCAATCCGGTCTGCCAGAATACCTAATAAGGGGGTAAATAGGGCAATGGTCAAAGCGTGCATACTAACCAGCATTCCTGCCCATCTAGGTTCTAGTAGGAGCTGTTGCAACATTTCTGGAAATACAGGAGAAATTAGACCTCCCGTCATACTCGTTAGAGAGCCTGCACAAAAAATGATGAAGAGTTTTGAAGTATTTTTCGGCTGTTTTTGGAATATTTGCAACATAAAATATAGGGAATGGGGAATTGAGAATAGGGAATAGGCTCATCAAAATTTGCTAGTTTAGCACACTAAGTACGGAAGACCCAGGTTTTTGTAATGGTTTATTTAAACTTTTTTTTGCTAGTATCATTTTATGATGGGTAAAGTGTACGCCCATAAAGTAGACAATAATAGTTCATACAGTATTTATACAAAGATGGTAGTTTTTAAGTTTGGCGTAGGATAGTAAATGAAGAAAAATTCCGAATATCTCTTAAGCAAAAAGCAAGCTCAGCAAAAAATTGTAGCACTAACTTGTTATGATTACCCCACTGCTCTCCTGGAAGAACAAGCTGGAGTAGATATGCTGTTTGTAGGGGATAGTGTAGGGACTAATATTCTCGGTTATCAAGATGAAACGGAAGTAACAATGGATGATATAGTCCATCATCTGAAAGCTGTCCGACGGGGAGTGAGACAGAGTTACATTTTAGCGGATTTGCCCTATGGTTCCTATGAAACGCCCCAACAAGCTTTAGATAATGCCAGAATACTCTTATCTCATGGTGCTGATGGGATTAAGTTAGAGGGAGTTCGCGAAGAGGTAGTTAAGTATCTTATTGAGCATAATGTAGAAGTTTGTGGTCATCTTGGTTTACTACCACAAACTCAACAAAAGAAAGCTGTACAAGGGAAAAAATTTGAGCAGGCTAAGGAATTAATCCTAGGTGCAGCAATTCTAGAAAAACTAGGCATATTTATGTTGGTGCTGGAGTTAATTCCTGAAGAGTTAGGGCAGATTATTACTGACAACTCTGGAGTGCCGACAATTGGCATTGGTTCAGGTAGGTTTACCGATGGACAAGTTCTCATCGTTAATGATATTTTGGGTATTACTCCTTACAAGCTCAGACTAGCCAAAAAATATCAGGACTATCAGACTCTAAGTCTGGATACAATCACAAAATATCGAGAAGAAGTTGAACAAAAGGTATTCCCTGCAGAAGATAATGTCCGACACATGGCACAAGATGAACTACAGCAGCTGATGGCATGGGTGGATAATGGACACGGAGACACGGAGACGGGGGGACAGTGAGATGAAACTCACAGGGTGACAACAAGGCGAAAAGGGAGACTGGGTATAGGGTGACCGGGTGTGGTGAACCAGAAGGTATGTAGGGTCTGCTGAATAAGTCTTTAGCTATCAGCTGTCAGCTATCAGCTTTCAGCTTTCCGGATTTTAACCCCGAACATTATTGATTTAACCAGGTATTTACCGACAATGGTGCAAGGTTCTTGAAGC
>JAAHHL010000435.1 GCA_010672185.1 Caldora sp. SIO3E6
TGCGGAGGAGTGGAGGAGTGGAGGAGCGGAGGAAGAAGAATACAATTTTCCTTAACCCTTGGAGTATTTCCATATATAGGTTTTTTTAGAACTACTACGCCATATATGGGAGTTGACAAAATGCACGACCTTTTAACTTGTCACCATTAGCAATTAGCAATTAACCATTAGCAATTAGCCATTAGCCATTACCAATTAACCATTACCAATTAGCAATTAGCAATTAGCCATTAGCCATTAGCAATTAGCAATTAGCAATTAGCAATTAACTAACCTTAAATTGACCCACCTCTTCTTGTAGCAATTGAGCTACCTGACGCAGTTGTTCAAAAGACGAGGAGACTGTGTTAGCTTCAGTGGAAGTTCGGGAGGCAATGGCAGCTACATCACTCATGGTTTTAGTAACAGTTTCAGAGGCAGTTGATTGCACCACTGCTGCTTGAGCGATCGCTTCGACTAAGTGATTAATCTCGGCAGAGGCAACGGTCATTTTGTAGAGACTCTGCCTGGTTTCATCTACTAGTTTGGTTCCGGTTACCACCTGCTCAGTACCTGCTTCCATTGCTGCTACTACCTCGTTGGTTTCTGTTTGGATACTAGCCACAAGTTTTTCGATTTCGGCGGTAGCTTCTGCTGACTGCCGTGAGAGCGATCGCACTTCATCCGCAACTACCGCAAAACCTCGACCCTCTTCTCCAGCGTGAGCCGCTTCAATAGAGGCATTGAGCGCTAGCAAGTTGGTTTGTTCAGTAAAGCTACTAATTAGGTTCACCACTTGAGAGATTTTTTGGGAAGATTCCCCAAGACGTTTAACTTTCTTGGCAGTGTCTGCTACAGTTTCCCGAATTGTCATAATCCCTTCCACCGTTCGATTCATCGCATCGTCCCCTTCTTCCACTGTTTGAGCTGCTTGTTGAACAACTGCTTCTGCTTGTTGAGCGTTGGTAGCAACCAGTTGCACCGCTTGAGCCATTTCTTGCGCTTGCTCCAATGCGGTGGTAATTTCCTCTGTTTGCCGCAAGGCTTCTTGGGATAGGGACTGAACTACAAGTTCGTTGTTGTTGGTAGTTTCAGCGACTTGATTAGCAGCTGCTTGTACTTGAATAACAATTTTCCGCAAGTTACCAACTGTAGCATTGTAAGAGTCTGCGATCGTGCCAATTTCATCTTCAGTTACCTTGGCTCGGATAGTGAGATCACCCTGACTGATAGGATCTACTTCCATCAGCAATTCCAAAGCACGCTTTTGTAACTCTTCTTTGAGCTGACGTTGTTCTTCCTGAAGTCGGCGCTGTTCTTCTGCCAAGGATTCTGCTGCTTGTCGTGCTCCTTCTTCCTCCGCTTTTTGACGAACTAGTTGCTCTTTTTGGCGAATTTCTTCAATGTTGGCTTCAAAACGTTCAGCCATTTCATTAAAGGTATTGGCTAATTGACCAGTCTCATCTGTAGCCAAAACTTCTGCCCGTAGTTGATAATTACCTTGGGAGAACTCCTCGGTAATGTGCCGTAACTGTTTGATCGGTTCAGAAATGAGTTTTCCTAGGGCTGCCGCCAAAGCTACTACTACTGCCAATACTACTACTGACAAAGCAATTTGTATCAGTAAACTCCTCCTGATAATCTGACCGATAGCGATTTCGGGGTCTCCATAAGCCAAAATAGCGACAGGCTCTCCAGCATAATTAGGCAAGGCTTTGGCAACTACAGTATAAGTAAGGTTGTCTATTGGTAAACGAGTATTAACTGTTTCCCCAACTGCTTCTGCCGCTTCTGCTAAAACAGATGTATCAGATAAAGGTATATTAACCTCTACTTCCTGAGAGCTAGTTTTTTCTACAGATGTAGCTAAGGTAAATTCTCCTGTAGTTTGGCGTAAATAGACAGCACTGTATCCCCCATCAACCACAGCATCCACTGTGTTGTTAACAATGGGTAACTTGCTGTTAACTATATCCCCGGAAACTAAAGCTGCGAGCACTTTTCCTGTGTCTGGCTCCTGAACCGGTGTTACAGTATAACGAATGAGAGCATTTTCTTCAGTAAATCCTGCTGGTAGTGGTGGAGACTCTTGAGAAAGTTCAGACCAACTAACAATTTCCGTACTTTTAATCTGCTGAGGGTCTTGAAAAACCTGACTAACTAAGTTGTTTGGATTAAAAGTTTGTCCTGACCGGTCTGCATTGCCATTGATAATAATACGCAAATTTTTGTCAACTAAAGTGGCATATTCAATTTCACGGGACTTAATTTCATTTTGGAGAATTTCTTTGACCTGATTTTGTAACTCCGGAGTTAACTGTTCACCTTGAGCATTAGCCTTAGCAGCGTCAATAATCGCAGCATTGTCAGATTGACCTCGGAAGCCAAATCCCATTTGGTCAATTTTGATATTGTAGTTGACCTCTGCAACAGCTAACTCCGATTGAGCCTGGTTAACCAACTGACTGCGTAAACTGCTAACTAGTGATAGCGAACTGAAACCCACGACTCCTGCCAGAGAGGTTAAACTTAACCAAGCAAATAACTGAGTTTTGCGACCAATAGAAAGATTAGAAATAGCTTGTAGTATACCTGACTGATTTTTTGTGGTAGGTACAAAGCTAGATTGAGTTGCTATTTCTGATTTTGGTTGTTGAGCATCAATGACAGATGTTTCGTCAGTCGAATTAATTTCATTTTCTACATCACTATTACTAGACAGCTTTGACTCATAGTTATCTAAAGAATAATCAGTAGCAACATTCTGATAAGCTTTATTAAGAGAATAATTATTCATAACAAAACACTAATTCATTAAAACAAACAACAAACAACTAATAACTAACAACTAGTGCAGCGGGCATGAAAATAATCCGCCAGTTAAAAAAGATGAAAAAACTTACTACACAAGCGTTCTTACCTCCTGCCTCCTGCCTCCTGCCTTCTGCCTTCTTGCACTAACTCACTTTAAATTGACCAACTTCTTCCTGAAGCAGTTGAGCAACTACCTGAAGTTGTTCAAAGGAAGAAGAAACACTACTGGCATCTAAGGAAGTTTTGGTGGCAATTTGTGCCACATCAGTCATAGTTTTAGTCACTGACTCAGAAGCAAATGATTGTACAACTGTTGCCTCGGCAATTGATTCAACCAAGGTACTAATCTCAGTAGAAGTGAGAGTAATTCTGTTAAGGCTATGACGAGTTTCTTCGACTAATTTGGTTCCTGTTGCTACCTGCTCAGTACCAGCTTCCATCGCTGCTACCACCTCGTTGGTTTCTGCCTGAATGCTTGCCACCAGCTGTTTAATTTCAGCTGAGGCTTCTGCTGACTGCTGTGCAAGCGATCGCACTTGGTTAGCAACGACGGCAAAACCGCGACCTTCTTCTCCAGCTCTAGCGGCTTCCATAGAGGCATTGAGCGCTAACAAGTTGGTTTGAGCAGCAAAGGTATTAATGAGTTTCACTACTGCCGAAATCTTTTGGGAAGATTCCCCAAGTTGTTTGACTTTTTGCGCAGCTTTTGATATCGTCTCCCTCACATTTAGAATTCCTTCTACTGTCTGGTTCATGATGGCGTCCCCTTCTTCCACCATCTGAGCTGCTTCTTGAACAGCTAATTGCGCTTGCTGGGCATTAGCAGCTACTAGTTGTACTGATTGGTTCATTTCTTGTGTCCGGTCTAAAGCCATAGCAATTTCCTCAGTTTGCCGCAAGGCTTCTTGGGATAGTGCTCGGACTACAGGTTCGTTGCTACTGGTAGTTTTGGTTACCTGGCTAGCAGCAGCTTGCACCTGGAGCACAATTTGCCGCAAGCTTTCTACTGTGGCATTGTAGGAGTCAGCGATCGTACCGATTTCATCTTCTGTTACGTTAGCCCGGATGGTCAGGTCTCCTTTTCCCACTGGATCTACTTCTTCAAGTAGTTCCAAAGCCCGTAGTTGAAATTTTTCTTTGAGCTGCTGTTGCTCCTGAGCTAGTTTTTCTGTCTGCTCTAGGAGAATCACCCGATCTAAGGAAAACTCTAGCTGAGTAGCCAATTGCTGGAGAAAAGCGATTTCCGATGGTTGCCAATCGTGGGGAGCCAAACAGTGGTGAATACTCAATAAACTAAATAGCTGACCTTCATGGAGAATTGGTACTTCTATACTGGCTTTGATTGCGAGACTCGACCTTAATTGCTGTTGTTCAAAGGTCAAATCTGCCATCATCAGCTCATTGTGGGGAACAACAAGACCCTTGCTATAAGTTTTGAGGAGTTCCTGGGGAATAGGAGGATACTGAATTTTTTCATCGAAAGCTGATGGCAAATCAGATGCTACTGATTCTGCTATCATCTTCCCGGGAGCGTCTGAGTTAAAGCGATAAATGAGTGCCCGATCCGCTTTTAAGAGCTCCCGGACTCCTGTCACCGTTGTGTCAAAGATTTCTTGTAAGGCTTGGCTACCAAGGGAATGGGCACTGTTTACTTCCGCTAATAACTGTGCTTGCTCGGTTGCCAGTGCTTGTTCCTGTACAAAATTTTTGAGCTGAGCAGCCATATTATTGATGTTCGCTCCCAATACAGCAAGCTCGTCTTTTCCTTTAACTGCCAACTGAGTGTCCAATTTTCCTTGACCAATTTTTTCTACTGCATCTGCCGCAGCGACGAGAGGATGGGTAGCTCGGTTAGCAAGATGAATAGCAATTCCCCCCACCACCAAAGCTGTCAATCCAGTACCCACAGTTAAAGTTAGAAGTAATTGTCTTTGGGGTGCGAAGGCAATCTCGACAGGTGTGGTAATCACTGCTTCCCATTTCAGCTCTGGCAAGCCTTCTAGTTCGCCAAACTTGTTATAGGCTAATAGCTTCTTAGTCTGATCAATTTGGTTGGTAGTAACTAAACTACTTTTTTTTCCTGCTACTCGCAGTTGCTCCCAGCCGGAAAAGACTGCTGAAGCTGCTTTCTGATTCAGCTTTTTTTCCTCGGCTAAGAAAATTTTTCCCACACCATCAGAAAAGTCAACCAAGTGGTATTCATCTCCTCCATCACCAAAATTGCGGATCAACTCGTCTAGTATTTCCACTGGCATCCGCGCTCGGATTACTGCGATTGTCTCACCTGTGACTTGATCTTTAATCGGTGCAACAAAGAAAATAGCCAGTACTCCAGTAGATTTGGAGATGGAAGGTTTGCTAATGAAAGGTTGATTGGTTGTGAGTACAGCCTGAAAATAATCGTGATCGCGGTGGTTAGATAGAGGACTTCCTTGGGATTGGACAATTACATCACCGTTGAGCTCGAACACAGCAATGCTGTTAAAGTTCTGGGAGAATTTGACAAAGTCGTCTAGCACTATTTGCTTTTCTTCAACAGGAGTAATTTTCCTCAACGTTGGTTCAGTCAGAATCGGCAAATCAGCCAGGATTTGGATATCCGCGTAACGGTCACGCATGAAGTGTAATACATTGTCTTCAATACCTGTGGCGTGATTAATTTTGGTTGACGAAAATTCCTTTGTGATCGATTGGTTGGCAAATTGATAGGCAATAAAGCCAGTTAGTAAGACTGGAATCGTACCAATAGCGATCGCTATTGCTGCGGCCTTGGTTTGCAGGCTCCAACTTGAACGCCGAGGTGCTTGCAGTTTTGGAGGAGAGGTATCTGGAGGTTTTGCTATAGGCTCCATATCCTCTGACTCAAGCAAATTGATTGTTGGTTGCTCTAAAGAGGAGTAATGAGTCATATCAGTGAATTGTTAATTGCTAATTGTTAATTGCTAATTGTTAATTGTTAATTGTTAATTGTTAATTGTTAATTGCTAATTGTTAATTGCTAATGGTTCGGCATCGCTCTCATAATGGCTGTTCCATCCAAAACTGTTAAAATATCACCATTAGCTTTCAGCCAGTAGCCACGCAAAAAAGGAACTAATTCAGCAGTGACTGTGGATGATGGTGGAGATTGAATTGCGTCTGGATTACACAACTCAATATCTTCTATCTGGTTAACAACTAGCCCTAGCATCTGGCTCTTATCCTTGTTAGAACTGGTATTAGGGTTATGAACACGTAGTACCACGGCTTTATGAGTTGAAGCACTACTAGTCTGTTGATACCAAGGAGTGAGTCCTACTAAATGACCCAAGTCAACCATCCAGAGAATCTCACCTCGCCAGTTGTAGACACCCATTACCCAAGGTTTCATATGGGGAATAGGTACAATCTGACCGATAGGAATAGTTAGTACCTCTGTCAGTTGTTGCAGCGGTAATAGTGCTGTCGTATTAAGCGCAAGATGTAACCGCAAAAATTGTTCTCTTGCGCTTTCAGAAGT
>JAAHHL010000436.1 GCA_010672185.1 Caldora sp. SIO3E6
TGCTGAATAAGTGTGGAAGCCATGCCAGACAAGCTTTTCAATCGTTTTCAGTCTCGCAAAGTGCAAGGAAATGGTATTTTTTAGTTCAAAAACCTTGCACTTTTACCAGAAAATTCCTCCTGAACTCTTAACTTATTACTTATTACTTATTACTTATTACTTATTACTTCAAAACCCGCGTCAATCGACTTGATGAGGCAAGCCCTAGTTATGCGTAGGTTGGGTTAGCTTTCTTCGTAACCCAACAATAAAGTGTGCTGCGTTGGGTTTCACTTTGTTACACCCAACCTACATTTTTAGATGTAGTGCGTTCGCGTAGCGTGCGCGTAAGCGCAAACATCTTGCTCGCTTTTGAACTCTAGCAAGCTTACCCAATCAGATCAAAATAGGATACTCCTGTGCTGTACCCTAGTGTCAGTCCCCAGATGCCTAATTTGAGCGATCGCTATGAGTGACGTTTCTCCTTCTGATGCAGCTACTTCCCTAACAACCCCAGAGCCAGAAAAGCTTAACTTTACCACTAAACTGGCTTACGGAGCTGGAGATATGGGACCAGCTATTACCGCCAACGTGTTGGTATTTTTCTTGCTGTATTTCTTTACCAATGTTGCCGGTTTACCGGCTGGTTTAGCAAGCTGGATTCTGGCAATTGGGAAAATCTCTGATGCCATCAACGATCCAATTACTGGTATCTTAAGCGATCGCACTCGTTCTCGTTGGGGACGTCGTCTTCCCTGGATATTGGGGGGGGCAATCCCCTTTGGGATTCTGTTTTTCTTGCAGTGGATTGTCCCTCAATTCAGTAGCAATGAAGCAACTAATACCTGGTGGCTCTTTAGTTACTACTTGTTGATTGCCATTCTCTTTAACCTTGCCTACACTTTTGTTAACCTACCCTACACTGCCCTAACCCCTGAACTGACTCAAGATTATAACGAGCGCACCAGCCTCAACAGCTTTCGTTTTAGCTTTTCTATTGGTGGTAGCATCCTGTCTTTGATACTAGCTCGAATAATTTTTATTGCTTATCCTGATGACTTGATTAAGCAATATCTGGTTTTGGGTGTGCTTTGTGCTGTACTGTCAGTCTTGCCCATTTTTTGGTGTGTTCTGGTCATCCAAGAACGGGGAGCCCAACCCATACTAAATAGTCAACTCAAAAAAGTGGGCGGTACTCTTTTGGGCATTATTGGTGTTTTATCCATTGGCTATGGCATAATCCGCATCATCCCTGTTACTGCCCAATGGCTCGGTAGTACAGGAGAACCTGTTCTTACCAATATCTCGGCTATTCTTTTCGGTCTACTGATTACCAGCTTCGGTCTAACGCTATTATTTGCTCACCCTGAACCTCACTTGAGTAATAGCAGCACTATTGCAGAAGCGTCTCAGGAAGACACCACACCCCCTCTTTCTTTTGTTGAGCAACTGAAAATTGTTTTTGGCAACAAACCTTTCCTCTTTGTAATTAGCATTTACCTCTGCTCTTGGTTAGCTGTTCAGTTAACGGCTACCATCCTCATTTACTTTGTGGTGAGTTGGATGGGTTTGTCAGATGCCGTATTTACTACAGTTGCCTTAGCTGTTCAAGGCACTGCTTTAGTTATGCTGTTTTTTTGGAGAACTGTTAGTGAGCGATTAGGGAAAAAAGCAGTTTACTTTATGGGGATGAGCCTCTGGATTATCGCTCAAGGAGGTTTGTTTTTCCTTCAACCCGGTCAAATCATCTTGATGTATGTTTTAGCTATTCTTGCTGGCTTTGGTGTATCCGTTGCCTATCTTATTCCTTGGTCAATGGTACCAGATGTGATTGAACTCGATGAACTAAGAACTGGTCAGCGTCGTGAGGGCATTTTTTATGGTTTTATGGTACTGTTGCAAAAAATTGGCTTAGCACTAGCGCTATTTTTAGTCGGTCAGGCTCTAGATTGGGCTAATTTTATCAAGTCGGTTCCAGGACAACCAGTACCTACTCAACCAGATTCTGCCTTGTGGGCAATACGAATTGCCGTTGGTCCTCTGCCAACCCTTGCCTTAATTGTTGGTTTAGTTTTAGCTTATTTCTATCCTATAACCCGTGAAGTTCACGCCGAAATTCGCATGAAACTTCTAGAACGTAAGTCAGCTCAATCCGTTGATTAACCATAAGTTTTTCAAGACCCTCAACCATATTCTTATATCAAGTTCGGTTGAATACTTACACTTTGGCGGCAATAAGGCAGTACTGCAAGCAGAAACCGCAGGCTAGGCAGAGGGCAGAGGGCAGAAGGTAAGAAAGAAGGTTGCAAGGGAGAAGGGAATTATAAGTGATTATCCGAACTTGATATTAATTCTTAATTCTTAATTCTCGTTCAGCGGTTTGAACAATATTTGTGAATTTCGCTGATAATTGTATAAAGACTTTTTGTTGGGAGGAAGTTCTTCAATTGTTCCTTTGATAAATCCACGTTCTCGAAACCAGTCAGTGGTTTGGGTTGTTAGAACCAACAGCTTGGTTTTTCCCTGGGTTTGGGCTACTTGTACAACGTGTTTCAGCAGCTTGTTGCCACGGTTGTTGCCGCGATAATGTGGTTGAACGGCAAAGCAGGCAAGTTCGCCAATCTGTGGGTTATCAGTGTTGTACAGGGCCGCACAGCCGATGATTTTCTGGTCGCGGGTGATAATGTGGAAGTTGCTGATTTCCAACTCTAGCTGTTCACGGGAACGTTCAATCAGTATGCCAGCATTTTCCAGTGGACGAATTAGCTCCATAATGCCGCTGATGTCAGCGATATTAGCAACTCGCAGGAGTTCAAATCTTTCAGCAGAAATCATGCTACCAATACCATCCCGTGTATAGAGTTCTAGCAATAAACCGCCATCAATATTAGCGTTAAGCAAGTGGATGCGCTCTACTTGAGTTTCCGATACTTCTATGACAGAAGACAGAAGTTCATTTTCGGGAGTATGGGTTTTGGCTTCATCCAGAGTAAGTGCGTGCGGTAGGTTCAGTGGTTGGTGACTGAGGAAAATCAGTTTGTCAGCCTTGAGAGCATTAGCTGCGACAATGGCGACTTCCTCGTAGCGCAGATTGTAGGCTTCTCCTGTCGGGGAATAACCTATTGGTGAGAGTAAAACAATATTATGGGCATCAAGTTGTTGCTTAATGAGGTTGTGATTAATCTTACGGACTAATCCGCTAAAACCGTAGTCGATGCCGTCATGAATGCCTAAGGGACGCGCCGTAATAAAATTACCGGATATGATACCAAGTCCATTGCTAGAAAGGGAGGGTTGATTGAGAGCATAAGTTAGCAGGTTTTCGATGCGGATACGCAGGAAACCGATAGCTTCTTGAGCAGCAAGTAAGGCAGGAGGATCCGTAATGCGGATACCTTTGTGCAGATAGATAGGGGTATTGTTTTGAAGTAGAAGTTTGTTGATTTGTGGTCGGGTTCCATGCACCAGCACCAGTCGCGCCCCCAAGCTTGATATAATGGCAAGGTCGTGTACAATCTGCTGGAATTGATTGGTGGTAATGACTTCACCGGCAAAAGCGATGACGAAGGTTTTTCCACGATGACTATAAATGTAGGGGGCTGCTTCACGAAAAAATGAGACCCGGTTGTAATTTTTTTCCTGCGCTATTACGCCTTCCATAGAATGTCTCCCTTGGCAAAAATCCCAGACCAATTTAACACCGGGACAGTTTGCACAGTCAATGTGAAGATTTTATAGCAAATCCGGTATAGATAGTCCCGTTATCTTGAGGATAAAGCAGAGGGCAAAAGGAAAAGAATGAAAAGGCAGATCAAATAGGGTGAACGAAAAAATGAGTGGGGAAACGAGTCAGCAGACACGGGGACGCGGGGACGCGGGGACGGGTCGAATGGAAATCCCACACAAAATTTCGTTCACCCGATCAAATACCCCTTTAAATTGGTAAAGTCAACTGCTCACAACCTCGCTGAGATATGGTGCCATTAGGCATAGTTGCCCGACAAAAATTGGCTCCACTCAGGGAGGCTCCATTCAAACTAGCACCAGTTAAATCTGCTTCTCTGAGGTCAGCACCACTTAAGTTCGCACTACTCAAATTAGCTCCCTTTAAGTTAGCACCTCTGAGCTGAGCCCTACTCAGGTCAGCACCTCTGAAGTTAGTATTACTGACAATAACATCTTTATTCAAATTGCGGTTAATACTGCGATTGATATTTCTTAAGTCTGCACCAACTAATTTGGCTCCAGATAAATCAGTATTAATCAGACGAGCACCAGTCATTCTAGCAGAAGTAAGCTCAGCAGAAGTTAGAGTGGCTCCAGTTAAATCTGCATTATACAATGTGAGGTAAGGGGCAAAACTATTATCTAATCTAGCATTTATCAATCGAGTATTACTCATGTCTGCACTATACAAGCGAGCTTGAGTAAAATTAGCATTATTCAAAATCCCTCGAGCAAAACTAACATAATCTAACTTAGCATTACTGAAATTCACCCCACTCAGGTCAGATACCTGTTGAGTGACATCTGCTCGTTGAACTGTCGTAACTGGACCGAGATCTACTCCAGTGAAATCGACCCCACTTAAATTAGCACCTCTGAGATTAGCAGCTCTTAAGTGACAACCGGCAAAACTTACCCTAGTTTTTTCGGGAAGATCATAAGCTGTTGCTCGTAAATAATCATAAGTAGTTGTTTGAGTCAATCTACTAGCATTCTGGCACTGTTGCTGAAATTCCCGTTGAAAGTTCTCCCGGAATTGTGCTTTTACTGGTGAGGCTAAAGCAAGAAGGCAGAAGGCAAAACCCACCCCTAACCCCTCCAAGGAGGGGAATAGAAGGCAGAAGGAAAGAAAGCTTGGAAGGGAAGCAGCTTTTTCACCTTTTTTAACTGACCGGTTATTTATGCCGCGCTGCACTAAAAATAGTAAGTTATAAAAGATTGTGGCTTTCATGGTTAAGGAACCTCAAAAAAAACGTTATTGGGAATAGGGAATAGAAGATGTACCTCACGAATTCGAGAAGTGCTATGTAAGCATTTTGAATTTTGAATTTTGAATTTTGAATTTTGAATTCCGCGTAGCGGCACTAGTTTAAGCGATCGCTTGACTGATTTCCTCTAGTTTTTGAGCCACATCTCCATTGGTGAAGAGAGTTTCCGCTTGAGCAAACCCCATCGGCAAATCAGGACAAATGCCACAACGCCACAAATAAAATCCACTGTTCCAGATCGCTGCTGGCATCAATGGGGAAGATTTTCCCTTTAACACCTTTTGCATCTCTACCAATAGCTTAGCAGTTGAATCAAAAGGGACTTCCTTCCGAGCAAAACCATAGTCAGACGGATGTAGTAGCAGACGCTCAAAGCCATCTTCAGCATCGGGATGACTAATAGCAATAATTGCGGTGCGATCGCATGGCAAGTCACAGCTACCCTCTAATCCCTTCACTAGGGTAAAATTACTTACTCCCCGCAGTTTAAATGTGTCCCTGAACCGAACTTCTGTAGGGGGGTGAACATACCCAGCCACTAGATGGTTATCTCTAGCACAAGGAGACCAAATTAATTCTACTGTTGCCGCAGGCGGACGTTTACCAATTTGCTCACGGTAAGGAACTAACTCCTGAGCCTGGGGAAACTGTTGTGGTAGGTAGATAAAACCCAAACCAGTTTTCTCTAGTAACTGCTCAACTTGTGGGAGAGTCAATTTAGAGAAGTCAACCCCCAACCCCTGCCAAATTTCGATTAGGGGAACCCCATACTTCGTCGGCATACAATCCCCCCCATGCATTACCACTGGCATCCCAGCAGTAGCCAGAACCAAGGCTGTCAGAGGAGTTACAGGAGCAGTACGAAAGCGCCCATCATAAGGATTACCAAACACTGTTACTGGTTTAGTTGGTTGCAACTTTGGTCCAATTTCCTCGTAAGCATCCAGCATTCCAGCTAGTTCTTCACTAGTAGGTCTTTTAATCCGATGAGCAATCATAAATGCTCCAATTTGCGCCGGTGTTGCTTCTTGCAACAACATCATTCGGGTAGCAGTTGCCGCTTCCTGACGACTCAAGTTTTTACTAGTGTGGACACCACTGCCAACTTTTTTTAATAATTCCCTGAAAATATCACTCATATATTAAGTAATAAGTAATAAGTAATAAGTAATAAGTAATGAGTAATGAGTAATGAGTAATAAGCAGTAGTAGGACTTCAGTCCAAAAAGAAGCAGTCAACAGTCAACAGTCAACTTTCATCTCAAATCGCACAAAGGTCGGGATTTTGTGCTTCACTATTAGTTGGT
>JAAHHL010000437.1 GCA_010672185.1 Caldora sp. SIO3E6
ATAGCTTTAGCCATTTATTACCAAATTTCAAGGAGTTTTGAGTTACTTAGGTGCTACAGCCTTTGTGTGGCAAGCTTTATGAGCTATTAAATCTGATAGTTTAGCACACTAAGTACGGAAGACCCGGATAAATTCCCTGCTGATCATTGCTTGATTGGCGCACGATCGCGTCTAATTCTTTTGGTACATTAGCTAAAGCATTGAATCCTGGTACTGCTTTGGATAAACCTAGTCCTAAAACTGGGGTATTCTCTTTACCAGGAGGTAAGCGATCGCTCAGTGGAAAATTACCTAACACCTGCTACCTAACACCCACCACACCGATATCGACTCCTGCGGAATATGGGCTCAAAACAGCCAACCTAGATATACCGAACCTGATTTTGCAACTCATCTGCTGTAACACTATTCAGAATAGCTAAGAGCCGTTTAGCAACCTCTTGCGGCGGACGACGAACCGCCAAGATAACGCCATAGTGTCCTTTATCTGTAGAAAAGTAATTTTGAACCAATTCCTCATGCATCAGAGCGATTATGAGTCACCAAAGCTCTGCCTTGACTTACCGCATAGGCAAGTTGCTCTGCATCAGAGATTCTCAATTGTCCGGCATCTCGCGCAGTGGTAACATTAAATCCTTTTGCTCTGACCAAATCCGCAATCAGAACGTTAACATCTTCATCAAGATATAACTGAATAAATAATTTGCTCACAGCCCTTGAACCAGTGGGTCAATTAACTCATCTGGAATTTTATTTTGTTCGATATGTTGATTAATTTCATTTTGGTGATCACTGTAATATGTTAAAGCACCAAATACCTGAGCTAGTGTCAGATGGGGCATTCCTATGGGAATTTCTTCCGGAGGAACTCCCATACGCCACGTTTCAACAACTGCCCTCACAGGAGTTCGAGTGCCCTTAATAATGGGTTCATTATTGAGAATCTGGTCATCTCGAACCACGTACAAGTAATCAGTAACCTGAACCATAAGTACAAAAGAAACCGTACTATTTTCTTTTTTAATTATAGCCGTAAATCATATAGTTCCGCACACTCCGGTTTCATTGATACGGAAAACATGCAGCTTGGCATTTGGGTATTTCTGATGCGCTATTTGAGCAACAATTAAATCATCCTGATCGAGAAAATACTCTCCACTATCTGGCTCAATTGCCACATACCAGTTGTAGTGAGTTTTAATTAATTCAGGTTGCACTCGATCAAAAATTGGCTTGCACCGTTGGTAAAATTCCTCACGTTCAGTTCTTTTTTGAGCTTTTTGTTGTTCCGTCCACTGGATTTCGGGAAAAATTCGCCCTCTGCGGGCTGTTGAAGTAGACTTAGTTATGGTCATAATTAATTTCACTTTATTCTAATCAACAGTCTAACCTAGACTACCAAAGTTATTCTCTTAGTCCCAAGGTTGCTGGGCGTAGCATTTGGATAGGTATACCAAGGTATCTGTACTTAAATTATCGCCCAAATGCTACGCCCCTACTACTTCTCAATCTGACTAATTATTTATCTCGAATAACTGGACAAAGCCCTTTCTTTGTAACCCCTCTTTAAGTTTTTTATCTCCAGTCCAAAGTAAGCCTTCCAATTCTATCGTCAAAGCTACATGAGGAGTATCAGTTTCGTCAATATCCCGACACAACTCGTAGGCTGTGGCGATATGCTCTGCTGCAATCAAGTCTTCTTTATAGAGGTTAATGCGTTTGAGTAATATTTGATAAATCTTAACAATCTCTTCTTCCTTTAACTGACTGGCTTTCAGGATCTTCTCTTTGCGCTTAAACAACTCTACTAGAACCTGTTCGCAAATAAAAAAGTCATAATTCGGGTCTAGTAGTAACTCAATAAAGCGAGAATTTTTTCTGAGTAATGCAGAGAACAAAATATTGGTATCAACTATAACTGTTGGAGTTTGTCTAATCACAATTCCCTACTTAGAAAGTTTAGACTTTAAATTCGACCAAACTGTTGAGTCAATCTCATTAGCTAATTCAGCCGCTGCCTCTTCTGTGAGTTGACTTCGCTGGCTAATGGATTTGAGTTCAAGATAGTTGAGAAGTTGTGTCAGTTCTTGATAATTAACGCTTGCCTTATCAATCTTGATGGTGATGGTTTGCTCATCAGCGCTAAGGTCGTAATAAAGATTGTTAGACATAATTTATAAAAGCCTACTGAAATACAGTATACTATATTTTTTATTATCTTAGTCGCAAAGGGGCTGGGCGTAGCATTTGGATAGGTATACTCCGGTATCTATACTTAAATTATCGCCCAAATGCTACGCTCCTACATACAGGGCTTTGCGTTTGAACAAGGTACAGTAGAAAAAAGTCTCCCTTTCTCAAAAGTCTCCCTTTCTCAAAAGTCCCCCTTTCTCAAAAGTCCCCCTTTTTAAGGGGGATTTAGGGGGATCAACAATTTACCGCATAACAGAACAAACTGCCTCCGGTGCATCCATTTACAAGTCAGATGTAGTCGGACTATCAATCAATATTTCACCCCCATCTTGATTTAGCTTCATCTGGATTAACCCTTCAAAGTTAGAGTTAATTACTTCGTAAGCGATCGCTCCCAGAATAAGAGGAGTTAGCAAAAAGTGAAGAGCGATCGCAATTTTGGTGAGATTAAAGTCGGTTTGGTTTTTCATTAGGGTCAAATAGTTAACTCAACTATCCCTAATGTCACTGCTACAGTTGGGAGATAAATCTCAAATTTAGGCTAACATCCCTAATGTGGAACAGGCTTCTAGCCTGTATAAGTCATCTGTGGAACAGGCTTCCAGCCTGTATAAATTATCTGTAGAACAAGCTTCCAACCTGTATAAATTATCTGTGGAGCAGGCTTCCAGCCTGTATAAATCATCTGTAGAACAAGATTCCAACCTGTATAAATCATCTGTGGAACAGGCTTCCAGCCTGTATCAGCTAAACTGGCATTAAAACAATCCTCAATTCCCTCAATGCAACTGCTTCCCAGCGATTTTCTAATTCAATTGGCTCGTGAGTACGATTTATCTCCCGAACAAGAGGAGGCTTTTGTGGCAAAATTCAGTAGTAAAGAGAATGACTTATCAATAGCTGAATCTCTCCATATTTCACCTAACGCTTTCCGTACTCGGATGAGCGGAGTCTACAAAAAGTTCAGTATCGGGGGTCGAAGACCTGGTAAAAGTCGTCTGCTCCATGATTTACTGCTCCAAAAGTATCGGCAATCCCATCCAATTCCTGAGCCTGCTGGTGATGACTTAGATACTGATGCCTTGGTGCAAGAGGTTCGCCATAAAATTCAAACCAGCATTCAAGAACAGTGCGGCACAATGAAAGTGCTGGATATGAGTCAGCCGATTGGTTTGGAAGATATTTATACCAATGTCAATATCCTAGAAAAAATTACCGGGCGCAGACGGTTAGCTCTGAACGAAATATTACAGGATTTTGATCCAGATTCAGAAGACTTTTATCGTTGTGGATTAGGTAAACCCAAAGAAAAACCAATACCAGGATTAGAGGCAGTTCAACGATACAATAAACTGTTGGTTCTAGGAAAACCGGGAGCTGGCAAGACGACATTTCTCAAATATTTGGCTATCCACTGTGCCAATTCTCAAATTCTGGGAGAGCGAGTTCCTATCTTTATTACCCTTAAGCAGTTTGCCGAATTTCCCAACCAGCCAAGGTTAACCGCCTATATCAACCACATTTTTACCGATTGTGGTGTTACGGAAGCTCAAGCCATTGAGATTATTAATCGAGGTAAAGGATTAATTCTGCTAGATGGGTTAGACGAGGTAAGAGAAGAGGATAGCGATCGCATCTTAAATCAGATTCAACAGTTTACTGAGCAATATCGCCAAAATTCCTTTGTCCTCACCTGCCGGATTGCGGCACGGGAATACACATTCGAGAAGTTTACCGAAGTAGAAATGGCTGATTTCGATGATCAGCAGATTAAAACTTTTGTCAGCAAATGGTTTCTAGCTAAAAAATCTGACTCGGCTGACTACTTTATGGAGCAGCTAAAAGAAAATCCACCAATTAAAGAGCTTGCCACTAATCCTCTGTTGCTAACATTACTATGTATCGAGTTTGAAGATTCAGGAGCATTTCCCCCTAATCGTTCTGAGTTGTACAGTCGTGCTATCCATACCCTGTTAAGAAAGTGGGATGATAAGCGACGGATTGTCCGACAGCAGGTTTATCGCAAGTTATCAGTACAGCGCAAGGAAGATTTACTTAGTGAAGTTGCCTTTGTTACCTTTAAGCGCAAGGACTACTTTTTTAAGCAAAGGGATGTTGAGCAATATATTGCTGGTTATATACGTAACTTACCGGATGCAAAAACTGACCCAGAAGCATTGCTGCTGGATAGCGAGGCAGTGTTAAAGTCCATAGAAGCGCAGCATGGCTTGTTAGTAGAACGAGCTAGAAATATTTATTCTTTTTCTCACTTAACTTTTCAGGAATATTTTACGGCGAGGAAAACTATTGCTCAAGGGGATTTAGCCGCATTAGTTGAGCATTTTACGGAAACACGCTGGCGTGAGGTGTTTTTGCTAACTGTTAGTATGATGCCGGATGCTAGTCAACTGGTGCAGCTGATAAAGCAGCAGATTGATGGATTGGTGGCTACGAATGAGAAAATTCAGCAGTTTTTGCGCTGGGTTAATCAAAAGTCTAAGTCTATTGATGCTCCTTATAAACCAGCAGCTGTTAGAGCTTTCTACCTTTCCCTCGATCTAGACCCAGACTTGCGCCTTTCCCTCGATCTAGACCCAGCTCTAGAGCAAAGCCTAGGTTTTTCCCGATACCTATACCTAGACGAAGCACTAAACAATGCACTAATGTTTGGCATCGGCCTCTCCAGGGAAGCCTTCGACTTCTCCGAGCCTCTTGCCCTAGTCCGGTACGAAATCTTTGTCGATACGCTCTACAAAAACCTTTCCCAAATCCTATACAGAACCCTTGCTCAAGAAGGAATTTTAATACCAGAGTTAAAACGTTCACTCCAAAAACTAAAAGACCAACTTCCTAACCCAGAAGAAGAGCTAGAACAGCTCAGGCAATGGTGGAAAGTTAATGGTGAGGCTTGGATAGAGCAATTAAGAGCAGTAATGATTGAGCATCGCAATATTGGTCATGACTGGCAGTTTAACGAACGGCAACAGGAACTATTGAAACAGTATTACAATGCCAATAAGTTACTAGTGGATTGCCTGAATAGCGAATGTTATATGAGTAAAGAGGTGCGACAGGAGATAGAGGATACTTTGTTGTTGCCTGCGGTTGATTGAAGTGGAGACAAGGAGGATAGGGAGGATAATAGTTTTAGAGAGTGCGATCGTGAGGCTAGACAGCTATTAAAATTGTCGTTCAAAGATTGTAGTGGGAGCATCTTGCTCCCTAAAATGATACCCAGTAGTCCAACTTTGGAGGTAATGAGACTAGGGCAAGGGAAATTTTTGGTAATTCGCAAGGTGATCGATAGGGCGGGTTTTGTCTAACAGTTATCGTCGAATGGGTTAAGATATCCCTAAACCCGCCCCTACAAATATACAGAATTTTCGGTTAATTCTTGATTGATATCTTTGTTATTCGCCACTAAAGCTCTGCCTTGACTTACCGCATAGGCAAGTTGCTCTGCATCAGAGATTCTCAATTGTCCGGCATCTCGCGCAGTGGTAACATCAAATCCTTTTGCTTTGATCAAATCCGCAATTAGAACGTTAACATCTTCATCAAGATATAACTGAATAAATAATTTGTTCACAGTCCTTGAACCAGTGGGTCAATTAACTCATCTGGAATTTTATTTTGTTCGATATATCGATTAATTTCATTTTGGTGATCACTGTAATATGTTAAAGCACCAAATACCTGAGCTAGTGTCAAATGGGGCATTCCTATGGGAATTTCTTCTGGAGCAACTCCCATACGCCACGTTTCAACAACTGCCATCACAGGAGTTCTAGTGCCTTTAATAATGGGTTCATTATTGAGAATCTGGTCATCTCGAACAACGTACAGGTAATCAGTAACCTGAGCCATAAGCATAAAAGAAGCCGTACTATTTTCCTTTTCAATTATAGGTTGGAATGAGCGCGATCGCTTTCTCTGCATCCTGTTTTATGGTATTATTTTAGATAATGGCATAGGTGTTTGCCTGTAGGGTCTAGTCAAAGAGGAAATGCGATCGATATGACAGACAAGATGCCTGTTTCAAATGATACTGGTGCGATAGCTTCGCTGATGCCGTCCAATAT
>JAAHHL010000438.1 GCA_010672185.1 Caldora sp. SIO3E6
CCCCCAAGACTCTCCCGATACTATCCAACAAGAAGCAGCTGCGTTAGCCTGTGCTCAATCTCCCTCCCCCGAAGTTCAAGCTCTACTGGAAAGCCATCCAGATTTGCATACCTTAATTCAGGAAGAGCGTCTGACTTGGGAAAGCTTAAGAATTTAGAATTTAGAATTTAGAATTTAGAATTTAGAATTTAGAATTTAGAATTTAGAATTTAGAATGATCTTTATTGACCCTCACATTCATATGACATCCCGCACCACCTACGATTATATGGTGATGCAACAGTATGGCGTTGTCGCTGTAATTGAGCCTTCCTTCTGGTTAGGACAACCCCGCACTAGCTTAGGAACATTCAAGGATTATTTTAGTAGTCTAGTTGGCTGGGAGCGTTTCCGGGCTAGTCAGTTTGGTATCCAGCATTACTGCACAATTTCCTTGAACCCTAAAGAAGCGAATAATGAAGCATTGGCAGAACGAGTGATGGAATTGTTACCCCTTTATGCTTGTAAGGAGGGGGTAGTAGCGATTGGGGAGGTAGGCTATGACGAAATGACGGCAGCTGAAGACAAGTACTTCCGTGAACAGTTGGAGTTGGCTAAGGAACTAGATATGCTGGTATTGATCCATACCCCCCATCGCAACAAGAAGGAGGGCACCAGCCGTAGCCTGAAGGTCTGTTTGGAGCATGGGTTAGAGCCATCCCGAGTCATTGTGGATCATGTCAACGAAGAAACTGTTACAGAGACCCTGGAACGAGGGTTCTGGGCTGCTTTTTCCATTTACCCCCAGACGAAGATGGGCAACGAGCGGATGGTGGAAATTGTGCGTCAGTATGGTTGCGATCGCATTATTGTCGATAGTGCTGCTGATTGGGGAATGAGTGACCCCCTGGCTGTACCCAAGACAGCTCAGTTGATGATAGAAAGGGGTATTCCAGAGGAACAGGTACGGGCTGTTTGTTATGAGAATGCCCTGAAAGTTTATGGTCAGAGTGGGCAAATGCACTCAGATGACTGGCTTAATCCGTCACCGATCGATCAGCAGCAGCTATTCAATGGTAATTCTGTGCTGCGGGGACAAAAGCCCTTAGTGGAGGCGCAACGGGAATCTTTGATTATTGAGTAATTGGTTTGTTGGATTACACTATCACGACCCCCAACCTACAGTTTTAGGCGTGCCACGCTACTACGTTTGCGATCGCTTGTGAGCTTGTTTCTCAGCAGCTTCCTGAGGCAGCGGTGGGCCTAGTGGTGAGTCCTCTTTAGCAGTGGCGTAAAGCTCATCCAATTCTGGGAACGTCATAGACATGTAGATGCTGATCAGTCGTTCAAGTTCCTTTGGGTCAATCGGTTTGTTGTATGGGTTGCATTTGGTAGGCCCTTCAATCCCACGGGGCTCCATTTCCTCCTGGATGACGGCTCCGAGGGTGATACTGCGAGCCAGGTTGAGTACCGGTTGACTCTCATTGCCGGTGACCAACGAATAGGCGCGAACCCACGGATACCACTGGTAGTAGCCTACTGGCGGCTCATTAGGATAAGTCCCGTCCATGCTGTGGATAGTCCAAAAATAATATAACTCACTCTTGCGGCGCAAGTCGTACATCGTGCCCTGTCCGAATAGTATAAAAGCGTCCCGCACATTCTCGAGCGAATAGCCAAAGTATTCATACAGTAACTCGTCAGTAATGGATTGTACCGTCTCCAATTGAGACCTGAACTGAGCCATTTCGGCCTTGAACTTGTCAATGTCGGGGTAGTAGTCTAGGAGCTTGTTGTAAGGAGTATTGATCCCAACATTGCGCCATGCCTCCTGCATCCGGTCACTCGTGGCAAGCTGGTCTGGCGTCGGTGGTGTGGAATTAGTGGGTCGGAGCATTGGAGGGTCGGGTTCAAATGCTTCCCAACCTTCCCTCCACCCAGGCAAGGCATAGTTATCAAAGTCGAAGAAAAAGTCCATTGCTGTTTGCATTTCAATTGCCATTAGAATCTCTCTTTTGTTTGATTTGTGTGAACAGATGATGGCTCGCCGCCCAAAGACAACCTCAATAGATTAGGAAGTTAAGAAAGGATTTACAAGAGTATTGTAACTAAATCCGTTCTAATTGAATCAAATTTTTCTTGTTTATTTTTATTAATTTGCAGCTCAGGAGGTAACAAGCAAGCTGAAAGCTTGATAAATGAATAACTTTGTCCCCCTGAGAATTTGCAGTGAGCAATATTTGTACAAATATGTACTCGCTGATACAGTTTTCACCACAAAATTTAGAAAGCCAAATATCAAAACACTTTCCAAGAGATTGTAGCCAAAACAAAGATTAATTATTTACATTAATTAATGTCTAATTATCACCAAACAAGTCATAGAATTGTTATTGCACCATCAGCATCTAAAAAAAGTGAACAGCGCAAGTTTGAAGTCCCAATCCCTGTGGGCTTATCTGCAACTGATGCGACCAGCTAACATTATTACTGCTTGGGCAGATATCTTGGCTGGCTATGCTGCCTCTGGATTTGTCTTGGTTCTAACTCAAATGCAGACAGAACCTATCAATTTCCTGCCCTTTGCCTGGTTGTTGCTGTCCACAACTGGGCTTTATGGTGGGGGAATCGTCTTTAATGATGTCTTCGATGCCGAAATCGATGCCCAAGAACGTCCGGAGCGCCCGATTCCCAGTGGAAGGGCATCTCTTCAAGGTGCAGCTGGGCTGGGGAGTCTGCTGTTAATCATTGGGGTAGCAGCTGCTGCTCAAGTGACAATATTAAGTTGTACCTTGGCTACTATTGTTGCCCTAGCTGCTTTGCTCTATGATCGCTTTGCTAAACACCACCCTTGGCTGGGTCCCCTCAATATGGGTATCTGTCGCGGCGGAAATTTACTGTTGGGGGTGAGTGCTCTGCCAGTGATGGTAGAGCAGCGGTGGTTTTTAGCCCTTATTCCCATAGCCTATATTGCTGCCATTACTGCTATCAGTCAGGGGGAAGTGCAGGGAGGTAAAAGCAGTACTGGGGTACTATCACTACTATTAATTGGAGCAGTACACAGTGGAATTTTAGCATTGGGGTTGTTGAAAGATTATCAACTGCTTGCCGCTTTACCCTTTGCTGCTTTCTTGGCTGTGCGGGTATTGCCTCCTTTTATTAAGGCGGCTCGTGAACCAAGTCCAGAATTAATCCGAGGTGCAGTCAAGGCTGGCATCTTGTCCCTCATCGTTTTGGATGCAGCGGTTGCTGGAGGTTTTGCGGGTTTGCCCTATGGATTTCTCGTTTTGGGTTTGTTGCCAATTTCTCTAGTATTGGCTTCTCTGTTTGCTGTAACTTGATGGGCGATGGTAATTAGCATTAAACCAAAGAAAGTATTGAACCTGCAACCGCTCCACCAAGCTGTTCCTGTTACCTTTAACTATAATGTTCACTTCACCACTGGTTTATTCCGGTTGGACAATCCTTTATTAGCGCAATCACTGGCAGCGGGTGGGGAGCAAGGAGTGCAGCAGGTGGTAGCAGTAGTGGATGCAGGATTGTTGCAGCATTGGGATGGTTTGCTAGAGCAATTAGCTGCTTATGCTCAGCGTTATCGAGAGATACTCACCCTTGCCGTTGAGCCGTTGGTTGTACCTGGTGGAGAAGCTGCTAAAAACGATCGCTCTTTATTTAACTCCATTCATCAGATAATTAACCAAGCAGGGTTATGCCGACATTCCTATGTCTTGGCAATAGGAGGTGGTGCGGTGCTGGATATGGCAGGATATGCCGCCGCTACTGCTCACCGAGGCATTCGATTGATTAGGGTGCCAACGACAGTATTGGCACAAAATGATTCTGGTGTGGGGGTTAAAAACGGGATTAATGCCTTTGGCAAGAAGAATTTTCTGGGTACTTTTGCCCCTCCCTATGCCGTATTCAATGATTTTGACTTCCTGACTACCCTAGAAGAGCGGGATTGGCGAGCCGGTACAGCAGAGGCAGTCAAGGTAGCCCTAATTAAAGACCCCGACTTTTTTGATTTTATTACCACCAATGCCAAAGCGATCGCTAATCGTGACTTGGAGGCGATGCAACAGCTAATTTACCGTTGTGCTCAGTTACACCTGCAACATATTGCAGGCAATGGTGACCCTTTTGAAATGGGTTCGTCACGCCCTCTAGATTTCGGTCATTGGGCGGCTCACAAATTGGAACAGTTAACAGATTATCGCCTGCGACATGGGGAAGCGGTAGCAATTGGTATTGCATTAGACAGTAGTTATTCCTACCTGGCAGGATTGCTCTCTTATTCAGAATGGCAGCGGGTGCTGGCAACCCTCAAGGAATTAGGTTTTACATTGTATGTGTCTCAACTAAAAGAACAATTACAGCAACCGAATCATCCCCGGTGTATTTTCCGGGGACTTGCTGAGTTTCGGGAGCATTTGGGGGGAGAACTAACTATTACTTTATTACAAGGCATTGGGCAGGGAATAGAGGTACATGAGGTAAATCTTTCCTTGTATCAACAGGCAATTGTTCTGCTTGAAAGCACCTGACAGGGTGCGTACCACTTGCTATAACAAGAAGAAACACCTGTGAATCAAGGGATTCTAGTAATTGAGGAAAAACCACAAAGGCACAAAGAGCACAAAGGGTAAAAGTTACTTTTTGTAAAAATAACCAAAAAAGACATCAAGTTATTGGCACAATCTCAAAAGACAGTGCAATTATACTAAATTGAGTATCGGTGTCTAGTTGTCAACTATTTAATCGGACAAGTACCACTACAACTTAATTATTAAATATGTGGTTTCTGGAAAGACCCAAATGGCACAAAAAAGTATAAAGAATGAGGAACGCTAGAAACTACTAATCATATCAAGGTTTTTAGAGACCCAAATCAGTGTTTTTAACTTTCTGAATAGTAGTCACTAATAAATCAATAGTTTATGTTTAGCTTGATTCAATTTTGCCTTTACTATGTCCACTGAAAACCTGCTTTGGTTATTCATCGCGTTATTCATCGCGGTGTTAGCAATTTACTCCCTTGTACAGCTAATAAAATACGCTATGAGTCAGCAAATCACGAAAGTCAGTATTTACCCACCTATTGGTATTGCACGAGTTGGCAATGCTCCAATTGATTACTATCTTGCACCTGAAATTCCCGGCAAACCAGCACAAGTGGAAGGAGGTTATAAAGATGACCAGGGTCAGCTTAAAAAGCAAGTTGTGCGTTTTCGTATCTACGGTTTGAATGACAAAAATGAGGTCATCAAAGAGCTTACTGCCGATGATGCCAAAATTACCTGGCGAGTTCATGTGGCCAATCGCAAAGCCGCATGGTACCAATTTAACAATGCGATGGACTTAGGAGAACTTGCCCTCCCTGCCCAATTCCGGAACGCCTCAATTCTGGATGAAAATCGCCAAAAACTAATTATTGACCCAGGTACAAAATCAATTTCTGGTCGTCATGTCAGTGGAGCTGAATATCATTTTACTGGTGGTAAATTCTTTGACAAAGAAGTACCCCTCGGAGAAATCAGAACCGATGATCAAGGTCGTTTACTGTTCTTTGGTGGTGATGGTAAATCAGCGTCAAAAGATGGTAAGGAAGCAATAACTTTTGCTAATAATGACGGCTGGCACGATGATGTTTCTGATGGCCCAATTAGAGCCAAAGTATTATACAACGGTAAAGAATTGGAAGCTGAACCAGCAATGCTTGCTGTTACCCCTCCCAATTTTGGACAGGGATTATACGGGGTGGTAACAATGTATGATGTGGTACTAAATTTATTTATCCAAGAAGGATGGGTTACTGGTCCCAGTCAGCTCAATTTCTGGCAGCATATCTACCCAATTTTTCAGCGGATGACTCAAACCCAATGGGTAAACTCTGGCTTCTTCTTCTTATTTGGGAAAAACTCCCCCAGTGACTTGACTGAACCGGAATTAGTAGCACAACTATCCGATCCTTCTGATGCTGCTAAACCAACCCGGAGGAAATTATTGGAGTGGTTCAGAAATCCTGACTACCAGCAATACCAACCAGCAGAGATTCCTCCTTTTTATGGAGATGGGTTTAGTGAATACCAGGGCATATACAAAAGTTTGCCTCAAGTTGACCTGGTGGTGACTAAAACACAATATCAATGGCTAGAGCAATGGGCAGAGGGTAACTTCACTTCAGATCCCGTTGATGTTTGCCAGTCTTTTGACGAAATGTCTCCAGCACAGCAAGTCGAAGCTCTAACTATCGCTCCCTTAGAAGAATGTTTGGGA
>JAAHHL010000439.1 GCA_010672185.1 Caldora sp. SIO3E6
TACCAGCACCTGCTGCTCAACATGCTCTCGTGGGATTGATTGAGCTGGAGCCTCCCGATCCTTCTGCTGCTTTATTTGCCATCAATGGTGTTACCCAAAGATTTAAGATCGGCGAAGCTATTGGTAATAGTGGTTGGACTTTAGTCTCTGTGAATAACAAGGAAGCAATTATTCGACGCAATGGGGAAGTTCGCTCGGTTTACATTGGTCAGCAATTCTAAAGATACTGAAACTTCAAGCTTTGGTCTTACTTCCCCAGCTCCCTCAAGAAGTTAACATAAATGAGATATATCTGATATTGAGGAGTATGGGGCAGTGGGTTTATTCGAGGATCTCAATAAATTTTTAGAGCAACGCCTAGATGAATTTCTACAAAACAATCCCCATCTAGAGTTACAGGCACTAGAGGAGCAGTTAAGGGAGCAAGAAGAAGACACCCTAAAACTGTTAGCTGATCTACAACTGCAAGAGAAGCGCTTACAGGACGAAATTCTGGTAATTGCTCAAGAGATTCAACAATGGCACGGGCGAATTGAGAAGGCAAAGTCCCACGGTAGATTGGATTTAGCCCAACCTGCTCAAGAGCGAGAGGCGGCTCTTCTGCGGCAGGGTAACCAGCGCTGGGGACAAATGGAAGGTCTTAAACAGCGAATTGCCCAAGCCAAGGAACTAATCAATCAGATTAAAACCCGCCGTACTCAAGTACGAGCCAAAGCGACAGAAGTCAAAGCTGCTCGTGCTAATACCCAGACTCAGCAGCGCCGGGATACATTTGGCTGGAACAAAAGTGGCAATCCTAAAATTTCCCATGGAGCCGATTCTTTAGAAGAGAAGTTTAAGCGCTGGGAAATGGATGAAGAGCTGGAGCAGATGAAGCGGAATATGGGTCGTTAATTAGGATTTGCTGAATAACTCAAATGGGAAAGTGTTAAATAATATGTGAACAGGGATGAGGCTGAAGCCCTTGTCACAGTTAATCAGCTGTTTACAAACAATTTAAGAATGCTATATACTGCCCTATAGCAGGCGATTTACAAGGAATCTAGCCAGAATGATTATGGGTGTGAGCACCTCTCATCCTCTATCGGACTTAGAAAGTAATAATCCTCTAGAAGGAATTAGAAGTCTCGATCAGAACCTAGTTCGTCTTTTTCAAGATAAGTTTATACTTCAACCTTCTCTTACTCGCTCTCTAGTTAGTTTTCAGGCTAATAAAACTCGATCCAGTTATAGATGGTATAAGTACAAAGAGGCATTTTCTGCTTCTCTTGTTGAGTATTTACTTGATAAGTATGGAATTTTGACAGGTAAAATATTAGACCCTTTCGCTGGTAGTGGAACTGCTCTATTTGCTACTAGTAAAGTCGGGATAGATGCTGACGGTATTGAATTGTTGCCTATAGGTCAGCAAATAATTAAGACCAAGCAAATTATAGATTTTGAGTTTACTGATGAAGATTTTCTCATACTTCAGGAATGGCTAAAATTTCAGATCTGGAAAAATTGTGAGAATAAGATTATCCTCCCAGAATTACGAGTCACAAAAAGTGCCTACTCAAGAACAAACAAAGATGCCATTGAGCAGTATCTTGGAGCGTGTGAGCGAGAAAATAGTAAAGTGCGCTCAGTTCTACATTTTGTTTTACTTTGTGTCTTGGAGTCTATAAGCTATACGCGAAAAGATGGGCAATACCTACGATGGGATTATCGCTCTGGTCATGGACAGGGTAAAAAGTCGTTCAACAAAGGCAAAATCTTAGATTTTGATGAAGCAATTTGTCAGAAACTTCACGAAATTATCAATGATATATCTCCATCGATAAAACAGATGGAACTCTTTCCTGTGGAAAAACGTCAGGGTGTGATTAACCTCTACAGTGGTTCCTGTCTTCAAGTTATGCCAAATCTACCTAAAGCAGAATATGATGCAATCATTACCTCGCCGCCTTACTGTAATCGATATGACTATACTCGTACCTATGCCCTAGAGTTAGCCTTGCTGGGTATAAATGAGAAGGATTTAGTAAAACTTCGGCAAGAAATGCTGAGTTGTACTGTTGAAAATAAGCCCAAAGATGTATTAACAATCAACCCATTTTGGCAAAAAGCAGTAGCTATTGCTGAACAACACGAACTATTACAGGCTATTTTAACTTATCTAGACTATCAAAAAACACAAAGGGCATTAAATAATAATGGTATTCCCAGAATGGTAAGAGGATACTTTTACGAAATGGCTTGTGTAATCCAGGAATGTTTTCGTGTTCTTAAACCAAATGCATTGTTATTTATGGTTAATGATAATGTTCGTTATGCAGGTGCTAGTATTTCAGTAGACCTCATACTTTCTAGCTTTGCTGAAAAATTAGGTTTCTCGGTTGAAAGTATCCTTGTGCTTCCTAGTGACAAGGGTAACAGTAGTCAGCAAATGGGAAATCATGGGCGTGAGTCCTTAAGAAAATGTGTCTATGTATGGAGGAAAAATAGTGTAGACAATAATTGATTTAAAAGTTAATGCAACCCCATCTAAACCACCTTAAATCTAGTGAAAATTTGCTAACAACCTACGAAGCTACTCGTGCAGGTTTTATTACTCTTGCCCTTGAAAAAAATCGACTTGCTACTCCTTATGTAGCTGAAGCAAGAGTACTACAGGAAGCAGCTTATCAAGCTAGATTACCTAGAGAATTATTAGAGATTGAAGGCATTAGCTCAGGACTACTAACTGCTGCCGGTTTATCAGACAAATCCCTTAAGCACTTAACATCAAAAGATAAAACAGAAGCGATAAATGGTTTAATTAGAAATTTCCTTGAACCAGCAGGTGAAAAATTTGTAGAGGAGCTAATTTTTCGATTCTTGCTCACTCGTGGTGATAAACTTGGTGGCTCAATGCGAAATGTGGGAGGTGTATTGGCACAAAGAAAACTTACTCGCGCAATCCTTTCAACTCTGACAGTAGCCGGTATAAATTACTACTGGCAACATTCAAAAACAAGGAAATGGATAGAGATGACAACTGATGACTCAGACATCGAACTGTATTTGCGCGGCATCAGTTGGGAAAGTTTAGGCAAGAACCGTACATTAATCTATAACTTGACTGTTCCTGTAGTTGGAAACAATATAGATATGTGTTTATTCAACCTCTCTCCTAAAGAATTGCAAGCTAGTAAATACAATTTGGTTGAATCGTATATCGCACTTGGTGAACTCAAAGGTGGTATAGATCCTGCTGGTGCAGATGAACATTGGAAAACAGCACGAACTGCTCTAAAACGTATACGTGAGGCATTTTCTAAAGTCAATCATTTACCCCATATTTTTTTTGTAGGTGCTGCAATTGAGAAAAAGATGGCGGTTGAAATCTGGAACCAGTTAGAGAATCATATTCTTGCCAATGCTGCCAACTTGAATGAGGAAAGTCAAGTGATCTCTATTTCTCGCTGGTTATGTAATTTGTAGCGATCGCAAACTGAGAAGTTGTTGTCATAAATGACTGGAGAAGAAATGAATGACCACATAAAAAACCTTTACTATATTAACCAATCCGTTGAACAGCTACTGAAGAATAAACATTATTCCTCTGAGGTTAAGCAATCTGCGATCAACTTGAGAAAATCAATGCAACCTTGCCTTGCAGAATTCAAGCAATCAGCTGCTCAACTTAAAACTTTACTGCAGGCAGGTTTTGATGACTTAGATCATGCTGAGGATGTTTGGCATAGCAAGCCCAAAATCGCTAGAGTAGCTACAGATGAGATTTGGGAACAGCTTGAGCAATTGAGGAAGCATCATTGCGGGATTCGTCTTTTGGGCTCTCAATGTAAAAAGGAAGCTGTTAAACAAGCTCAAGCTTTCTGGAAGAAAATATTAGGACCGATAGAAGCCAAATGGTTCGTGGGGAAAGGAAGTCAAGCTCCCAAGATAATTGGCAAAGATAATAAAAATAATTTTATTATGGAAATACGTAATGTAGTTGCTTCTCAATTTCAAGAAACTATCAAAATTATCAAAAAAAGTTTAGATATAATATACAAAAAGCTTGCCAATCTTCATTTAGATTATGTTTTGCAGTATGTTATTTTCTTGGATAAAAGAGCAAAAGATAAGGCAAGAACTAGAATCAATTTAATACTTAATGAAATTAATGCTAAGTTTAGAAGCCTAATTCTTCATTCACCTTGCCAATCAAGAAATTTATTAGAATTTAACAATCCCTTTAAACCAGCTGTACAATTTTTGTTAAATCTTAATTACAATGATATTGATTGGCAGCATTTTTGCAGATTCAAGAAAGAAGTACACACAAAAATTATAGAAGTAATTAATACAATTATTGAAGACAGAATTAACTTAGCAATTAAATCCATCGATCAAGTAATCTTATTCTACACTGATTTTCTAGAGCGGCAATACCGATATCAGCAAGAGACAGCACAACAAAGAAATGCTGAAAAAGCTTGGATTGACCAACAACGTCAGCAACTAGAACGAGTGTCTAGTAGTATAGACGCTATCCTGGCTGCACCAGAATTTTAAGATTAAAAAATTAATCATTAAGTAGGTTTGGCTAATTAGGGTTGTTATTGGTCATTGGTCATTGGTCATTGGTCATTGGTCATTGGTCATTGGTCGTAGGTAAGAGCTTGACTTATATTTACTTTTCTTAACATAATTCGGTTTTTCATACAAAACCAACCTAGTGCAGTGTGGCGAAAATAAACCAACAGCAACCTCCTGCCTCCTGCCTCCTGCCTCCTGCCTCCTGCCTCCTGCCGCCTTCTTCTAGATTTTGATCACACCCAGTATAGCCAGTGGTAGCTGACTAACAGGAGCTGGTATCATTTCCCCTCTGAAGTCTAAAATTTGGACAATGATCAAATAAGCGATCGCTAACAGTATCGAAATCGCTCCAGTGAGAATAGCAACTATTTTTCCTTGATCCATTAGTTTATTGGCTTGATTAATGCTATATTGCTGAATTTACTGGTATTTTGTGTAAGCAACTCTCGTAAGATTGCTGTATTACCCCGATTGGAGCTGAATATACATTACCAAAAGGTCAATGAAAAAACATCGCTCGATTTTCTCCCCCTACAGTACGTCAAGACGCAAAGAACGGAGAAAAAAACTGGTACTGACTTCAGGTGTCGGACTGTTGTCGCTGATCATGGGAATGACCTTGTTATCGATAAATCCGAACAGTAGGTTGGGGCAAAGAGCTAGGTTGCTTCAGTTTCAGGTCAATAGTTTCATTTCTCAGGGAGATAATGCACAGACGCCTGTACTAAGACTAGCCTCTACATCAATTTCCCAGCGGCGGGAACTGCTCCAAGAAATTGCCCAAGGAAAAAAATCTGTTGCTCGTTCCCGTGCTCGTTATCTGTTAGCAGCGGATTTGATGGAACAACAGCAGGGAGAAGAGGCACTCGGTTGGTTGGAAGGATTGGAAGGAGAATATCCAGTATTAGGAGCACATATTGTTTTAAAAAGAGCCCAGGCTTACGAAATTATTGGTGAACAGGCCAAAGCCGAGAAAGCCTGGAAAGATTTACTCAAATACTATTCCCATAATCCAGTGGCAGCAGAAGCCTTGTATGCTTTGTTATCAGAGGATTCAATTTATCTCAAAAAACGCAATGGAGACTCAGAAGACGATACCAGCATCTTCCAACAAATACAAGAACTATATCAATTTTCCCCAGAAGATCCTAAATACTGGGAAGTTGCCCTTGCCAAGTATCCTTCCCATCCCCGCATTTTGGAGCTGATGCGGCAGCGGATCAAGGAAGATCCCAAGCAGCCAGAACTAATGCTGTCGCTGGCAAGATATGCTTTTAACCACTCAGAAACTATCCCAGTACTAGACCAGCTAGTAGGCAATTATGGTGAGGCGGTAAATAATAAAGACCAAGCAATCATTCAGCTGGAAGATTGGGAATCGATTGCTCTTGGCTATTGGATGGACCGAAAATATGGTCAAGCTAGTAAAGCTTATGCCCAAGCTGCACCTACCGCAAAAAATGCTTACCTAGCGGCAAGAGGTCTCGAATTGGCACAGAAGTCTACCAAAGCCAAACGCGCCTACAAGAAAATGGTGCAGGAGTTTCCTAATGAGCCAGAAACTGCTAGGGCTCTCATCCGAATTGCCAAACTCGAACTTGATATTGAAGCAGCACCTTATCTTGATCAAGCTATCAACCAATTTCCCGATCAAGCTGGGGATGCCCTCTTAGCCAAATCTAAAG
>JAAHHL010000044.1 GCA_010672185.1 Caldora sp. SIO3E6
TGGGAACTTTTTCGCCTTCTTCTCCGACTCCCTGACAACTGTACTGCAACTATTGCTGGTATTTGTATTAACCATCATGTTGTTGGTTAATCCCCTAGCTTACCGACAATTAGTAGTAAGATTGTTTCCTTCTTTCTATCGGCAACGAGCTGAGACAATTTTATCAGAGTGCGAAATTGCCCTGCTCAGTTGGATGGGAGGCATTCTCCTTAACTCTGTATTTATTGCCTCCTTAAGTGGCATGGGTTTGTTTTTTTTGGTGCGTGTCCCATTTGTACTTGCTCATGCACTCTTAGCAGGGGTATTCAACTTAGTTCCTAATATCGGTCCGGCTTTGAGTGTCGTGTTTCCCTTGCTAGTTGCAGACTCTCCCTGGAAGGCTCTTGGTATTATCCTTCTCTATCTATTTATCCAAAATCTCGAAAGTTACTGGTTTGGTCCCATGGTGATGCAAAAGCAGGTTTCCCTACTGCCTGCGGCAACTCTGACTGCTCAGCTCTTTTTTGCCAGCTTCTTCGGTTTTTTGGGGTTAGTACTGGCACTACCTCTAACAGTAGTTGTCAAAACTTGGATTGAAGAAGCCTTTATTAAGGATGTTTTAGATCAATGGCAGGGTAATTCAGCTCATTTAGCAGTGCTCGAACCAGTAACGGAGCCGATAATAACTACAGAAATACCTACAGAACCATCAGCATCAGAAGAGCAATCTGATTTTGTTGAAAATAGAGAATAGGGTTTGATTCGCCTTTGCTGGCAAATGTCAGCATCATCTGCTCTTAAGAAACACTCTGGCTAATGGCTAATGGCTAATTGCTAATGGCTAATTGCTAATTGCTAATGGCTAATGGCTAATTGCTCTTAACCGAGCAGTATTGGGTGGTACGCCGCCTGTCGGGCGCTCTCAAGTTTTATTGGATTTCACCAGTATGCAGTTGAAATGCACAATAGCTTATCTCACCTTTACATAATCTTCATCAACTCTTCACATTAACGAGCAACCATATTTTTATCTGTAGAGGATAATTAACTTATCTATAGAAGATTGTTAATAGGAGTTGTAGTTAAAAAGATTGATGTGCGTTTGCTGGGCGAAAAAGCGGCGAGTTGCCCAGGACGCAGCTAGGATAAGTAAAGGAAGAAAGCGGCATTCAACTTATCCTGAATCTAGGTTAATTATCTGGAGACTTCTCCAAGGAAGTGGGAAAATACGTAATAGGCACTTTTGCATTAGAAGCGCCCGACGGGCGGCGTACCAACCTCTACAAAGGGAAGAAACAAGGTGAAATCTTCTTCCCTTGGAGCCTCCTGCCTCCTGTCTTATTTCTTATACGCCATCAAAAATCATTGCTTGGTTGTTTTGGCAAGAAGTTTATTCAATAAAGACATCATCTTTCTAACTCCCCTTTCTATAGAGTTGTCTAATGAAAGATTGTTTCAAGGGTTTAACAAAAATGGTACATTTCATTAATAGCAACCTCTTCAAGACTTCAGCACTTACCTTAGTCACTCTAGCCAGTACTACCCAGGTTGCCAAAGCAATAAGTTTTCAAGGAATGGCAACTAGTACCTTTGGCACACCAACCCCTAGCACCGGTGTAGTTTTCTCTGGTGTTGGGACTAACACATTCAGTACCGGGACTCCGATAACCGGGTCAAGTGCCAATATATTCACCGTAGACGGATTAAATTTTTCCACAACTGAAAATACACAATTTGCAGTTGCTGATCTCACTTACACAAATGGTAGAACTGTCACTGGTACTAATATTGATACAGTTCCAGTTACTCTATCCTTAGACTTCATTACTCCAATTATTAGCTCACCATCCTTCACCTTTACATTCGATCTGGATCTAACACCGAATACTACCGGTGACCCAGTGCTAGATGCGGATACCCTATCAGTGGTTGATGTCTTTTCAACTACTAACTTTAATGTGGGAGGTGAGCTTTTCACCCTTAAACTACTGGGATTTAGTGATGATAGCGGTGCGACAATTAATAACGTTTTCACTTTGCCGGAAGATGCTACTACCACCTCACAACTTTTTGCCTCCATCACTGCAGCTACACCAAAGGGGGTACCAGAACCCAATCTAACAACACTCCTTTTGTTGGGAGCCGGTGCAATGGTCATAGGAAAAGGTAAAAATAAAGTACATAGTTAGCTGAAAAATTCGTACTTAATGTGTAGCGATCGCGACTAATAAACCAAGTCTCTAGCTATGGTGAGTATCGAGCTTTACGCTTGAGGTTAAAGAGGAAGTGCAATAATTTGGTTAGCATAACAACTCATCCTCCCCAAGCAATGAAGCAAAAATTAACCGAAGGTAGCGTTGGTTGGCATCTCGTAAAATTGACTATCCCGATGATCTGGGGTATTTTCGCGGTTATCGCTTTTAGCCTCATTGACACCTATTTTGTTGCCCACCTAGGAACCAAGCCTCTTGCAGCGATGAGTTTTACCTTTCCGGTAGTCTCAGCTTTAGGTAGTCTGTCACTGGGTTTAGGAGTTGGAGCTTCTTCTGTTATTGCCCGTGCTATTGGAGAAGGCAATCGCACTAAAGTACAACGACTAACTACTGACAGTTTAACCCTCTCTCTGCTAATTGTTGGTATCTTTATTCTTATTGGACTGACAAGCATTAAGCCACTGTTCACTGCTTTAGGTGCTGAGCCTGATATTCTTCCCTTGATTCAGGACTATATGCAAATCTGGTATTGGGGAATGATTTTTCTGGTAGTGCCCATGGTAGGGAACAGTGCCATCCGTGCTTCCGGTAATACCCAGGTTCCCAGCCTAATTATGACTGTCGCTGCGGCCATCAATATTGCCTTAGATCCCTTGTTTATTTTTGGATTGGGGGGTTTTCCTCGGTTAGAATTGCAAGGAGCGGCGATCGCCACAGTTATTTCACGAGCAATGACTTTATTGGCATCTTTACTAGTTTTGCACTATCGAGAACGGATGCTGTGCTTTAACTTACCCAAACTACAGGTAGTCTTAAAGTCTTGGCGAAATATCCTTCATGTGGGTTTACCCGCAGCTGGTACTAGTTTAATCACACCTATTTCCATTGGATTGATTACTAGTATTATTGCCACTTACGGTCCTCTAGCTGTCGCCGGTTTCGGTATTGCTTCACGAGTAGAATCCTTTGCCTTGATTGTTCTAGTCGCATTGTCAGTCGTTATCAGTCCGTTTGTCGGACAGAATTGGGGAGCAAAAAAGTACCATCGTGTACGTCAGGCTTTAAGCTTGAGCACTCTGTTTTGTCTGTTTTGGGGAATTGTGTTGGCAGGGATTCTGGCTCCAACTGCTCCTTGGCTAGCATCGGTTTTTAATAGTAATCCTACTGTAGTAGCGATCGCGGCAACCTATTTAGTAATTGTCCCGATTAGCTATGCTGCTTCGGGTATCATTCTAATTTCTAGTGCTACTTTTAATGCTCTGGGTAAGCCTCTACCATCTGTAGTGATGATCTTGGCCAGGATGTTTATTCTCTATGTTCCTCTAGCTTATCTTGGTAGTCGGCTATTCGGCATTAACGGCATTTTCTTTGCGGCTTGTTTCTCTAATCTAGCTGTTGGAGTGGGAGCCTATATCTGGAATCGTATAGTCTGCAACCTGCAAGCAGCCAAAGAATCGCAACAACCTTCACTAGCTACTGTTGATTGAATCGATACTCTAAGAATGTCAACATAGGTCAAACTCTCACCAATGACAAATATAGCAAAAGGCAGAGGGCAGAGGGCAGTACTGCAAGCAGAAACCGCAGGCTAGGCAGAAGGGAAAAAATTGACTAGTAAAGGTTTGCTGCATTTTGCTTTGTCCTAACCGCCTTGGCGACTGCTATAACAAATGACAAATGACAAACGACAAATGACAAATGAGAAAGCTGTACTTTTTGCTTCCTGGAACAACATCAAATTTTGGTGGTGGTGGACTTTGGGCTGAATTGAAAACTTTGAATCTAGCTAGACAAATTTGTCATGCTGAAATTGTTACCTATCGACAGCGAGAATCTTCCCATCTATTTTTAGATGACTGTCTCAAGAATAGTAATTTAGATGATTGCATTTTTGTACTCAGCTGGGGTTTTGATGTAGCCAAGCTGGTAGCTAAGCTTAAACAGTACTACGTTATCTATCATGCCCATAGTGCTGGTTATCGATTTAATCTACCTTCTTATATCCCCATCATCTCAGTGAGTCGCAATACGATGGGTTACTGGGGGCAAAAGTCTCCCAATGCGTTAATTTACTATTTACCTAATCAGATTGGTGAAGAGTTTTGTAATCTTGCTCAGCAACGGGATATTGATGTGCTGGTACAAGTGCGTAAATCCTCAGAATATTTGTTAGAGCAACTGGTTCCGGCATTACAAACCCATTGTCGGGTTGAGTTGTTGGATGGTTATGTTGAGGATTTGGCGGGATTGTTCAATCGCGCTAAGATCTATCTTTATGACTCAGCTGAGTACTGGGCAGTAAGTGGAGTTACAGAAGGCTTTGGACTGCCACCGCTGGAGGCATTAGCTTGCGGCTGTCAGGTATTTTCCAGTGTAAATAGTGCGTTAGCAGACTATCTTGATCCTGGGTTCAACTGCCACAAAATTGCTGGCTATTCTAAGGAGTATGATGTTCAACGGATTTTAGCGGTATTAAATTCAGTCAACTACCCACATTTCCCAGACTCATTGTTTGATGAGTATCGTGGGGAGAGTCTAGAGAAGCGGTTGAGAGTTATTTTAACAGAAATTAACACATTTTTTGATCATAGTCAAGTTAAAAAACCTAATATTGAAGGACTTAGTTGGTGGCGAATTGGGAGATTATTAACGACGCGCACTCTAACCAAAGTGCAAAAAAAGCTCAAAATTAAAGGGTAGCTTTGTTCTCCAAAAAATTTCCACGAATCGGCTCTAATTCTGTTGCATTTTCACCGGGAAATCCCTAATCAACTCTTTACTTATTACTTATTACTTGTTCATCAAACCCGAACTAGTTCCCGTTGTTGCTTCATTGTCCAATTGTTGTAGAGGTTCAGCTAATTGCTCTTTTTCCTCAGATACCTCTATATCAAACCAGAAAGTAGTGCCGATGCCAACTTCACTGACTAAATGTACTCGAGAATGATGTCTCTCAATAATATTTTTGACAATCGAGAGACCTAACCCAGTTCCTTCCAGGGTATGAACCCGATTTTCTACACGAGAAAATCTCTCAAAAATCGCCTCTTGGTCTTCTAAATCGATGCCTATTCCTGTATCAGAAATTTCAACCCTCACTCTCTCTTTTACATCTTGGTGATTGAATTCATTATCTATTTGATAAGCACGAATAGTTACTCGTCCACCTGGTTCAGTAAATTTCAGAGCGTTACCAACTAAGTTATCAAATACTTGGAGTAACAGATCGTAATGACCTAGCACTGGACGTAAATTGGAAGCAATATCCTTTGCTAGTTCAATACCCTTATCTTTAGCATTTAACTGATAAGTGCGTAGGGTTTGATCTATTGGTTGAGCAAGATCCACTGGTTCAAAGTGATAAATCCGACAAGACTCTAGTCGTGATAAATCTAGGACATCATTAACTAGGCGGGTTAACCTATCAGTTTCGCGATTAGCGGTTTCGAGAAACTCCTGGCGCTGACTTTCGCTGAGATCTTCGCCGTATTCGTGAAGAGTTTCGATAAAGGATTTGATGTTAAATAGAGGTGTTCTTAGTTCGTGAGAGACGTTACTAATAAAGTTACTTTTTGCCTGGTTTAACTCTGCTTCACGGGTAATATCCTGCACTGTCATAGCAATTCCCTTGATGCTTTCACGGTACTGATCAAGCACCCTTATGAGCAGAATACGGACGGTGCGAGCAGTTGGCTCAGTGAGAGTAATGCGGAACTCTTCTCCTTCACGATATTCCTGATTTTTGTTTTTTAAGGCATTCCCATCGACTATTTGATATAGAGAACGTGTTAATTTCTTAGTGACTGATGTAGGTAGGTGATGTAGAACATTTTCTCCTACCAAATCCAGATTTTCTTCCCAACTAAAAAAGCGCCGTGCTGCTGGGTTGACCAACATCACCTGCAAATTGGTATCAATCAGTACCGCACCATCAGCAATGGTGGAAACCAAAGTTTCTAGCTTGGCTTTTTCAGCAGTTAATTCCTCAATATTTTGCTCCTCATAGCGCTCTAAGCGCTCTGCCATTTCATTAAAGCTGATAATAAGTTCCCCGAGTTCTCCTCCTAAAGGTAGGTCAATCCGCTGCTTAAAATTCTTGGCAGCTATATTTTTAACCCCTACTAATAGTTCTTTAATTGGTTTAGTGATGGTTAAGGCGTTAAGCACTCCGCTCAAAATCATCATTACCCAAATTGAGATAAAGACAGAAATAGTTACATCCCTGGTTAAATTGGAGGAAGCAACTACTGTGGGATTGGGGTTAATACCAATAGCTAGTACCCCTAGGTATTTATTTTCATGGGTTAGGGGAACAAAGACATCAGTCACTTCTCCATTAGGGGTTAGATGCTGCCGCACCATTGGCAAATCCAAGTTTTTGGCGTAGTTCTCTGGTAACTCAATCCGACGCTGAATCGTTAAGGAATTCTGTACCATGGATTCAGAGAAAGGAATCCCATAGAAAATTTGACCATCTTCATCAGCGTAGAGCATGTAGCGTACACTGGAAGTACTACGGTAGAAGCGGTCTGAAAAGAGAGCTACTTCCGTTAGATCATTTTCTGCAATTTGAGGAGCTACATTGGCAGCTAGCAAGAGACCTAAGTCACTACCAAAGCGAGTGTCATTGAGTCTAGCGTCCTGCTGAATGGTATTGACTGCCCAGAAGGTCAAACCACTCATAATTAAAGAGACGACTAGCGTTGCTGCCGCCATCAACTTAGTCTGGAGCGTAAACTCCGACCACCAATGCGCAATTACTTCCCTAAGAGTTTTTAGCACAACTAGCAAAGTCAGCCTACCACCTATCAAACGGACAAGTGAACTGCCTATACTCACCTGACGCAGGGAGTTTTGGCTTCCAACTTCAAAGGAATGACAACAATAGTAGGCTTATGTCCACTATGTTGCCTTAAGTCCCTGACTTTGGCAGCAGTCCTGGTTCCCAAGACCGATATTGTTTGATTCCTTCTGCTTTGATATTGGTTACCCTATTGCCATCCCTTTCATGGATAGTACCACGAGAGCTACACAGAAAGACCTGTACATCCCAGGGTAAACTATCAACGATGTTAAAGGTGATTTTTGAAAAAGAAAGTACCAGTAAATTCCAGGGATGGTGCGTTACGCTACTGCTAACAGTACCCTACGGAACATTCATATTGGTACAAGCTTTTCTGGAAATCACCTGAATACACAGCGCGATCGCAGCACATCATCTCACGAAAATATTCGATCTCCCAGTCTGATTTAACCAGGCAGAGAATCTGCTTGCTGGAGGCGATTGCCAATATCCTTACGGTAGTATATCCCCTCAAATTGAATGCAATCCATGGCTGCATAAGCTTGAGCGATCGCTTCTTCCAAAGTATCACCAGTGGCCGTAACTCCTAGCACACGACCACCATCAGTTACTAATTGTTGCTGCACTAACCGAGTACCGGCAAAGAAAACAGCTGCTTCTAACTCTTGTGCTTGTTCAATGCCCGTAATCACTTTACCCTTTTGGAAACTACCAGGATAGCCCTCTGATACCGCGACAACACAAGCCGCCGCTCCTGGTTTCCAGACAATTGGTGGCAGTTGTGAGAGTGTTTGCTTGGTACAAGCAAACAATAAATCTTCTAGGGGAGTTTCTAACAAAGGTAAGATAGCTTGAGTTTCTGGATCGCCAAAGCGACAATTAAATTCCAGCACTATCGGATCTCCTGCAGGAGTAATCATCAATCCTGCATAGAGGACACCCCGATAATCAATGCCCCTTTCCTGTAGGGCTTGTACTACAGGCTGAAGGATTTCTTCCTCAATACGGTTCATCAATGTCTGGTTGACAATTGGTGCTGGAGCATAAGCCCCCATCCCTCCAGTATTTTCTCCAGTATCCCCTTCTCCAATGGGTTTATGATCCTGGGCTGGTAGCAAAGTTCTGATACTGGCCCCATCTGTCAGAGCTAATACAGAAACCTCTTGACCTGTGAGATATTCTTCAATGATTACCGTACCAAAACCTTTTTGGAAGAGAGATTCCACAGCTAGTTGTGCTTCTTCAACCGTGGCAGCAACTGTAACTCCTTTACCTGCTGCCAAGCCATCAGCCTTGACGACAATCGGTGCCCCCTGTGCTTGCACATAGGCTTTAGCTGGCTCAACTTCTGTAAAAGTAGCGAAACTAGCAGTGGGGACACCAGCAGACTGCATGAGTTGCTTCGCCCAGTTTTTACTCGACTCAATTTTTGCTCCTTCTTGGGTTGGACCAAAAACCATGATGTTTTCCTGCTGTAGGAAATCAGTAATTCCTGCCGCTAGGGGAAGTTCTGGTCCCACGACGACTAAAGAAATACCGTTAACTAAAACAAACCGAGCAATTCCCTCAAAATCATCGACTCTTATGGGAAAATTCTGACAACCCTTTGTCGTAGCTGTAGCACCATTACCAGGGATAAAAATCACCTGCCTAATTCGTTGAGATTGTAGCAATTTCCAGGCAAGAGCATGTTCCCTTCCCCCATTGCCAATTACCAAAACCTTCACTTGCTCCTCACACTCCAAAAAAAGATTAAACTTTTTGCCTGAATAAGCTATCATACAAAAATTACCGCTCTTTCTGCTGACGGTAGCGCTGTTTAAATTCCTGTTGTCGTTGTTTGTGATCAACTAGAAGAGCAGGATAACCGCAGGTGTCGCGATCACGTTGGTCAATCTTACCAGTAACTAGATATTCTGTATCTACAGATCCTAGTTCTGGGAGCCATTGTCGGATGTATTCGGCATCTGGATCAAATTTCTGAGCTTGACTAGCAGGGTTAAAAATCCGCAGTGGTTTGGGATCCATACCGCTGGAGGCACTCCACTGCCATCCACCATTGTTGGCAGATAAGTCACCGTCGAAAAGTTTCTGTAGGAAATATTTTTCTCCCCACTGCCAATTGATGAATAAGTCTTTAGTCAGGAAACTAGCAACAATCATCCGGCAGCGATTATGCATCCAGCCTATTTCATTTAATTGGCGCATAGCAGCATCAACAATGGGATAGCCGGTTTTTCCCTCACACCAAGCTTGAAACAGCTTTGGATCATTATCCCAGGGGAAGTTTTTAAACTCTTGGCGATAAGGACCCTCTGCTAATTCTGGGAAGAAATACATGGCATGTTGGTAGAATTCTCGCCAAGCTAATTCTTTTTGCCAGGTTTGAATACTATCGCAGGTTTCATCACTACGACTGAGGTGATAGGCAGTCTGTGCTGCCTCCCAAACGGTACGGATACCAATAGTTCCAAATTTTAAGGCAGCACTGAGCTTAGAAGTACCATCAATACTGGGAAAGTTACGCTGTTGTTGATACTCTGTAATAGCAAAGTCGCAAAATGTTTCTAGGGCTTCTTGAGCAGCTTTTTCCCCTGGCGCGACTAACAGTTCATTGTCCCAGCTGTAGCCTAAATCTGGGGCAGTAGGCAAAGAAATTGTACCCACTGACTCAGCCATATCGAGTTCTTTCTCCGTCAGTCCTTCAACATCTTTTAAGGATTCAACAGGTTGAGCTTTTGGTTGCTGGCTCCAGTTTTTCCAAAAAGGAGTGTAAACTGTGTAGGGTTTGCTAGACTGAGTGACAATTTCTCCTGGGGCATGGAGAAGTTGATCCCAGCTATTGTAGACTTCGATACCCTTTTGCTGAAGAGCTTCTCTCACTTTTTGATCCCTAGTTTGAGAGTAGGGTTCCACATCCCAATTCCAGAAGACAGCCTTGGCATTAAGGGCAACTGCTAGGGAAGGAATTGCTTTAGTTGGTTCGTCATGGAGGATTAATAACTGGCTACCTACTTGCAGATAACGCTGCTGCAATTGTTGCAAACAGCCAATCATATAAGTAACTCTGGCTGGGGCGATGTCATCTCGCTCTAAGATATTAGGGTCGAGACAGAAAATACCTACCACCTTGGAACTTTGTTGTCGGGCAGTTGCTAAGCCTACATTGTCGGTAATTCGTAAATCGCGGCGATGCCAGAAGATAATCATCTGTTATTTTTCTCTGTGTTCTCTGTGCCTCTGTGGTTCATTAATTATTGATGAGTCACAGGATTCTCACTAAGCAAATCCAATTAACCCAATCATAGTTACAGCAATCGCTAACAAAGCTACCCAAATAAATTGATTATCTTTGGTGTTGATCTCAGAGGGATCAACTGGCTCCGTTTCTAATGATGCCTGAGGATTGCGCTTAGCGATCGCTAAATTACCACTACCACGACGTGCCCTAGGATCGCTGTCCGATAATCCTGCTAAATCGGGAATTTGCGTCAGCCATTCTGTCCGTCGTTGTAACTGAGGAGCTTCTAGAATATAGAGTAAGTTTTTGCTTTGTTTGCGAGTTTCTAAATCAGGATGCTTACCCAAGCGCCGACAAAGTGCGATCGCTTCCGGCACTTGTCCATTGGCATTGTAAGCTGTTACCAACCAAATTTGGACCTCTCCCCCTAAGCGAGAATTAGGATTTACCAAAGCTGTTGCTGCTTCTAGGCGCTGCACCGAGATGCGATACTCACCCCCTTCAAAGGCGGCTTTCCCAGCTTGGTACTCCATACGGAATTTTTCTTGGTCTTCTGAACCCACTTTTATCGATGGTTAATGGTTAATTTTTAATTTTAATGGAATTTTGGGAACCAAATTGATCATTAATACGTCAGTTGCCCTTATTCCTTTAAAGCTTTCGAGGTGACACTATGCTCACAACATCTCCATCTCGACAAAATTTTTGGCATCGGTTTAAGCTGACTAAAAATTTCATCCCCTTGACTATAGGAGTTACTTTGCTAACTGCCTTAGGAATTGCCATGGAGACTAAACCAACCCTGGCTCAGTCTCAACACTACAATGGCCGTACTTACCGCAGAACAATTTCCATTCCTCGACAAACTCGTTCTACCAATAGCCCTTATTATCCAGGGTCACCCTATTACCATGATCATCATCATTCCGGAACATCCCATCACCATCATCAGCACAACCAAGTAGTGGATTATGACTATTATCGTTCAGGAACATACTATCCTTATGACCGCTACAACCGAGTAGGAACTTTTAACAGTCCCTATTCAAGATCGCCCTATGGCTATGATCGTTACCATCGAGTGAGGAAGAAGTCTCCCCATTTGCCAAGGTATAATCGAAGAACCCACGGTGGTTCACAAATAATCTTTGATTCCCCTGGATTAACCATTCACTTGCGACGATAATTGAATTTCAATAACTAACAGCAGAGCCGTGAACTTAAAATAAAGTCTACGGCTTATAGCTTAATTCCATTTTTATCATAGACTTATCTCAGTTTAGATAGAGGAAGATTAATAATTTGATCTTGATATTCATCGTCAAAAGATGCCTCAGCAATCAAAATTAATTCATCCAGGGTTTGACCAATGCTGAGATTAGGATTGAGAATCAAAATCCCAGGTATATGACGACCTTGGGTAAGGTGATCTGCTAGATGTACTGGCATCGTGCTGCGGTTATTTGTCACCAGTACAAAGTCATTTACTTCACACCAGCAAAGAATATCTGGATCGAGGGTTCTTTTGGGAGGAGCATCCAAGCCACCAACTACCAGTACTACTAAGTCTAGTTTGTACAGTTGTAGTTGAGTTTGATAGATATGATCAACATTTTCATCAAGTAGATATTTAATGGTCATTCACCTTCTTGAATGCTTCTCGTTGAGCCTTAAGTTGCATTAGCTTGACCACAACTGGTGCAGGATTTTGCTGCTGTTGTTCTAGCATTTTGCGACCCTGTTCTAACCAATTGGTAAGATAAGCACTGACGGCTTCTTGGTTATGCAGGTAATACAAAATCGTAGCGTAAATTTGCTCTAGTTCCAGGGTTGGATAACTTTGGGCAATGTCCTCAGGAGTACGCTGGCGATTGATGAAATCATAGAGAATGGTTTCAATTCCTACCCTTGTCCCTCTGACTCGGATATCGTTAGGAGCAAGAAATACAAAATAATCTTCCAGTTGCATAATGAGTCTGAGAAATTTGTTGTTATCTTGATCCTACAAAAGAAGCAAGAAAGCAATATGGCATCCCAGTCAGTGAAAATTTGCCCTGACTGGGAAAATGTAGATTATTTTCAACTAATTTTGAGCAGTTCCACATCAAAAATCAGAGTGGCATTGGGAGGAATCACTCCACCAGCACCACTGGCACCATAACCCAACTCTGGAGGGATAATTAGCTGACGTTGTCCGCCAACCTTCATTGAGGCAACCCCTTCATCCCAGCCTTTAATCACTTGACCCACGCCGATTTTAAAGGAAAAAGGACGATTGCGATCGCGAGAACTATCAAACTTGCTACCATCTTTTTTTAAAATACCGGTGTAGTGAACTACAACGGTTTGGCCTTTTTGGGGTGTTGCTCCGTCTCCCTCCTTAATGTCGATATACTTCAAACCAGAGGGAGTTTCTACGGTTTGATTATCAGTGGTTTGCTCACTTTCTGAATCAGTATCCATTGCAGTCTGTTTTGCTTGTTCAACAGCTGGGTTAACTTCGGTTGCCACCTCAACTACCGGAGTTTGGGTGTTGGTAAGTTCATCAGCAGTATTTCCCTTGCTAGTACCACTAACTTGAGCTACGAGTATAATTAACCCACAGACTACTATAACTCCAAAGCTGATTATAATTTCTCTCAAAATCTGTCCTCCTAATGTAATTGGTTCAACGCCAGAGTTTATTTTCCAAGTCCCGTACCTGACGTTCCAAGCGATCGATGCGACCCCTTAGTTCGTCTACTTCTGATTGGCGAGGGACACCCAAATCCTGCAACATATTACGCATCTGCCGTTCCATATTATTCTCAAAGTTACCTTGCTCAGACTTGATCTGTTGCATCATATCATCGACAAAGGCTTGGGCTTGCTCAGGGTTGATTTTGCCATCTTTTACCCATTGCTCACTAACCTCTCGCAATTTTTCCGCAGCCATTGATGTTGTGCCGATTCCAACCATCAATAATTGTTTGAGCCAGTCGTTGTTATCCATACCTTTTTCTTATCTCAAGGGAGCCTAATGGGGCGTGGTAAAATATGGACTTTTCCCTAAGATGGGGCAAGTCTGATTTACTTCCAGCCTATAGTTCTATTTTGTGACATCTTTCTCAAAGGTGTCGCCTTGATACCTTAGGGTCGGCTCTTGGATAGTGATCGCACTGCTATTTTGGCCATCAAACAGAACTAATGTACTATAAAAGTGGCGTTACAAGACTAAAAATGTGTAATAGATGTAGGTTGGGTCGAGGCAACGAGACCCAACACAGTCCCTAAGCAAATTTAAGATAAGCTTATTTTGAGGCTAGCAGCAACAGGAGTAATTTCCATGTCCAACATCCGAGATGAAATGCCCGTACTCGTTCGACACGAAGGTGACTGGAAAGGAACCTATACATTAGTTGATAATGAAGGAAAGATTATCGACAAGAATAATTCCCATATTACCTGTCAGTTTCCCCAAGACGGTTCTTCTGACTATTTCCAAACTAATCGCTATGAGTGGTCTGATGGTAAGCGAGAAGAATATCAATTCCCAGGAACCTGCAAAGATAAAAAACTTTTATTCGACACAGAGCGCATCCTTGGTGAAGCTTGGGAAATTGATGAATCTACAGTTGTTCTCAAGTTTAGTTACAAAGGTGTACCGGGTAGTTATATATATGAGCCAATTATTATAAGTCCCTGTAATAATCATCGGGCAAGAACTTGGCACTGGTTTCAGGATCATCAAATTTATCAACGGACTTTGATTAAAGAAGACCGGGTTATTAATTAATAATGGATAATGGATAATGAATAATTACCTCTTGGATTTCCCTGCCTTGAGAGCATCCCAAAATTGCAAATCAACATGATTAGCTATCGGCGTTCAGCTGTCAGTCAGAAAGCTGATAGCTGATAGCTGATAGCTGAATGCTAACTGGCTGACTCCGCCTCTTCACTTTCAGCTTCGGGGGCTGGTTCTATAAGAATGGCATCAGTGATCTTTTCACAAGTGCCTTCAGGGACATATATCCACTCCTTAGGATCATTGTCTTCTTCAGCTCCCCCTGAACAACTATGCTCGTTAGCACCGCAATCGTTCATCCCTGCTTTAACAATACCACCACATTTTTCCATTCCTGGTTTGCCAGCAAGGGCAGCTTCGCTGCTGAAAGTTGCATAACCTAGTGCTAAAACTCCAGTCAAGGCAGTGGCAACTGCTACCGTTTTCTTGTGATCTTTCATCAGAACCTTCCCAGATTTTCAAAAGTGTATTGTCCTCTCCCATAAAAGAGTCTAGGAAAAATCTGAGATAAACCTGAGAAATTTCTGAAAAATAAGTAAGTTTTTTTTCGGTTGTACAAATGAGAAACAACAAATATAGCAAAAGGCAGAAGGCAGAAGGCAGAAGGCAGAAGGCAGAAGGCAGAAGGCAGAAGGCAGAAGGCAGAAGGCAGAAGGTAAAAGATTGACTGGTAAAAGTTTAACATTTAGCGTTGTCCTAACCGCCTTTGCGACTGCTATAATAATTTCTTTAGGTATCAAATAAACTTAAATCTTTATAATCTTTGAGCCAATAAGTTATCATCTCACCTTTTCCTTTAACTGCGATCGCGCCCCGTTTTTCCAAGACAAATTGATCTTGCAATCGTTGGTAAGTGTTAGCTGAAACTTGAATGCCTCCCGGTACTCCTTGAGATTCCATCCGAGAAGCAACATTGACAGTATCTCCCCACAAATCGTAGATAAATTTTTTGATGCCAATTACTCCTGCGACTACGGGACCAGTATTAATACCAATCCGAATTTGAAAGGGTTCATTCCTGTCAACTTGAAAACTAGCAATGGCTTGCTGCATATCTAATGCCATAGCCGCGACTGCTTGTGCATGATCAGAACGAGGAATGGGCAAACCTCCGGCTACCATATAAGCATCTCCAATTGTTTTAATTTTCTCTAGCCCGTGCTTTTCCGCTAACTGATCAAACGTAGAAAACATTTGATTGAGTAAACTAACTAATTCTATGGGAGACATTCGGGAAGAAAGGGGAGTAAAACCCACAATATCAGCAAATAAAATGGTAGCATCATTGAATTGTTCGGCAATAGCGCTGGTGTTGTGTTTTAATTGGTCAGCAATGGGTTTGGGTAAAATATTCAGTAACAAACGCTCAGATTTTTCTTGCTCTATCCGCAATGCTTCCTCAGCTTGCTTACGCTTGGTAATATCTTCAATCGTAGCTAGGAGGCATTGAATATCGCTAATCTCGACAACTTCTGCCGAAACTAGACCAATTTTGAGTTCATCGAATTTGGTACGGAATTCCAATTCTAAGCTGCGAAATGAACCATTTTGGAGTAACAACTGATGTGCCAGATCATACTTTTGGGGATTTGCCCACAGATTCAAATCTAGACAAGAGTAGCCGATAACTTCTTTGAGGGAATAATCACTGAATTTGAGAAAACTTTCATTTACTTCGATAAAATTCCCATCAGTAAGGGTAATAATGATGAAGGGGATCGGGCTAGAATGGAATGCTTTGGAGAATTTTTCTTCTGAATGTTGCAGTGCTGCTGTCCGCTCAATGACTCGTTGCTCTAACTCTGTCTTGGCTTGTTCTAAGGCAAAAAATGACTCCCGCAACTGATCTGCCATTTGATTAAAGGAGTGAGCTAATACTTTGAGTTCGGCGATATTGCCCCCCTCAACATTTTGGTCTAGTTTGCCACTGGCTATCTTGATCGCTGCTTGCCCTATTAAGAAAATAGGAGATGTTAGCCAACGAGTGGTAAAAACTCCCAAAGTGGCCGATAAGGCTAATGCACCTAAACAAAGCCAGACTGTGGTACGATTATTTGCATGAATTTGCTCCATAAAGTCAGCTTTAGGGATAATAACAGCAATTAGCCAGTTAATACCTCGCTCATCGGCTAGGGGGGTAATTTGCAAAAAATGGGGTTTTCCTTCTAGCTCAAATGTGAATTGCTTGGTGCTGTTAATTGCTCCTAAATTAACGAATTGCTCTAAATAGTTAACCGCTGCTTTAATCAGAGGTACATTACTATTCTTAGCCTGCAATCGCTCTTTAACTTTGCCCTGACTATCCCTTAAAAAAGGCTCTTCCTCAGTAGAAGATGCCACCATCAAACCAGAGCGCTCCATAATGAACGTCTTTCCTGATTTGCCAACTTTTAAGTCCTTCAGAAAATCTTGGACATGAGACAGTACGAAGTCAACTCCTGCTACACCCCGTAATTCATTGGTTTTGCTATAGATGGGTTGCACTAAAGTAATTTTTAGCCGAGGCTCTTTGAAATCAAGATAAATATCACTCCAAGCTTCTTTACCTGCTTGTACTGCGGTTTGATACCAAGGTCGTACTCTGGGGTCGTACTGATTACCCTCTTGTAGCAAGTTGGTAGGGTTACCTTCATTATCTACATCATAACTAAAGAATTTACCATCAGTTAATTTTCCAGCTCTGCCAATTTCCCATTGTTGATTGTCCTGAAAACCTAAACCAAAAAATTCTCCTTCAGTACTAGCAAAATACATAGCAGATACATTAGCTGAATCAAATAAAAAGCGCTGATTCCAAAATTGACGAGTCAAACTACCTGTATCTTGCAAATTTAACTGGTTAAGTTGGATGGCATTGACATTAACCCGATTAATCGTTTGGGGTGCTTCTAGGTAATAGCGAAGAGTTTGATGAATGCGTGAGCCTATTTCTACCCGCAATTGTTGAGTAACTTCATTGATTGCTTGCTCTCCGTTGCGAAAGGATAAGTACCCAGTCAGTCCCACTGCTGCTGAAACTTGTAGCAAAAATGGTACGATCAGGGCGAGGCGCAGTGGTATTTTTTGAGAACTGTGGGAAATCCATAGGGCTAAAGGTTTCAATGGCATCAGTTTGCCTTACCGTATCGGCTTATACTGTAGTTGTTGCCTATTTGATGCTCCCTGTAGTTGTTTCAAACTATAGCGTTTTTCTCTGGGTAATAACCACTGCATGTTTTTAGGAAATTTGCTTAATTTCTGGATTACAGATTTACCAGGAGAACTAGCGGCTCTAGGTGCAGCCTGTTTGTGGGCTATCGCTACCGTCATCTATGGGCGTTTGGGGCGTGACTACCCTCCCCTAGAACTGAATTTGCTCAAAGGAGTAATTGCGATCGCTCTGATTATTCTTACTCTCTTCCTCAGTCATGAGCAACTACAATCCCTTGATTTTAGTGCTGGTGTACTACTGCCACTGAGCGGTGTAATTGGTATTGCTTTGGGAGATACGGCTCATTTCGCTGCCATCAATTGCCTAGGACCCCGCCGCGCTATACTAATGGAAATCTCAGCATCTCCATTGGTAGCAATCATTGCCCTAATTTTTTTGCAAGAGAAGCTAACTATCACTGACTGGTGTGGCATTTTTGTGACAGTTATCGGTATTGCTTGGGTGGTTACAGAACAAGAAGCAAGTTCAACGGTCAAACAAGAGCAACTATTCAAAGGTATGGGTTTCGGCTTCTTAGCAGCACTAGCCCAAGCCACCGGTGCAGTAATATCCCGAGCAGTGCTAACTCAAACAACGATTAGTCCCCTGTTTTCAGCCCTTTGGCGCTTGAGTGGTGGAGTGGTAATTTTGTTAATCTTAACTGGATTATTCCGACAGAAGGTTAATCCTCAGCTAACATCTTTACCCTCAAAACAAGCAATCGGAGCAATTTTCCTTGCTGCCTTGATTGGAACCTATCTGGCAATCTGGTTACAACAAACAGCTTTTAAATTCACTACTGCAGGAATTGCTCAAACTCTCTTAGCCACTAGCCCTTTATTTGTACTACCGATTGTGTTTGGGATGGGTGAAGTGGTCAGTTTCAGAGCAATTTTGGGAGTTTTGGTAGCAATTGGTGGAGTGGCTTTACTGTTGGGATTTAATTGAAGGTTTTAGATGGGGTGTAGTGCTGCGACACAGCTAGTAGTTTGTTCGCGTAGTGCGAGCATCTTGCTCGCTTTTAACCTCTAGCGAGCGAGACGCTCGCACTACGTTTATTCTCTCATTTTAGGTGTGTCACTACTGCAGGAATTGCTCAAATATAAATGCTTCATTCCTTCTTCCTTCTGCCCTCTGCCCTCTGCCCTCTGCCTTCTGCCCTCTGCCCTCTGCCCTCTGCCTTCTGCCTTTTTATCCCCTCAAGCGTTGTCAAATCTATATGTAATCAAGGTTTTAATAGATTTTTTTTTGCTTCATCGACGCACCTCGGCAAATCGCTGAAACCCTATATTTTTCGTTGAGGTGCGTCGATGCCTTATGGGGAGAGAAGTTGAGGGGTGTGTTTGTTGCAATTTTTTGGAGGATAGGTTACTATATCTTCAGGTGCGTCGATTAGGGTATTCCGAAAGCACTGCTGGTAAGGGTTCTAGAAGGGAACTCTTTCCAAACCAACTTCTCCGAGAGGAGATGGAAACTCCAATGCGTGATGCCAATTATGGTATTTGTATAGCGTTACGCATTTTGGTTAGGACGTTGAAAAATTTATATTACCACAGAGGCACAGAGGAACACAGAGAAAAGATTTTCTCCTAATGTATGCGCGTAGCGCTATACTTGTCTTTCCAAACCAATTTTCCTGAGAAGGGATAGCAAACTTACGACTGATACCAAATCCGGTTACAATAGAGCCGTTTTGAGCAAACCGTGAAATCCTGTAGGGACGTTTCATGAAACGTCTCTACAATGTAGGCATAGCGGGTATATCGATACCGGATTTGGTATGATAATCTCACTCGTCTGTTGTAGAGGGGTACAGGATGCGATCGCGAGAATACACTCAATGTCCCAAAGCTAACTCAATTAGCAATTAGCCATTAGCCATTAGCCATTAGCAATTAGCCATTAGCCATTAGCCATTAGCCATTAGCCAGAGTGTTTCTTGAAAGTTAAATCTCGATTTGCTTAGTCAAAGTAACCTCTCGCTGCAACAGATCAATCATACTAAAATGATACTGGTTATCTTTTTTGTAGATCACCATCAATTGTTGTGGGTCTTTCATAATTATATTGAGAACTCTCTGAATCCCTGGAATTAATGCTGTATAATTTTTGCCGCTCACATCGGACATTGCCAGAAGGGGAATATCTGTAGAGTCGAGTCGCTCATCACCATTGGTGTCTTGGTTAACTACTAAATACAACAACCATTTAATCACCGGAGAATCTGTGCAGCTAAATTCCGCTGGCTTAACAGCACCCGAATTCTTTGATTGAGCGTCAGGGACACCGGTTTCCGTTAATTGAATGATTCGTTTAATCACATAGTCGTTATTGGGTAATAGCTTGGTAAAGGTAACTGTCTCCTGACTTTTATCGAAAAACGAGTAGTTATGTGTCTCACCGTGATAACCTCGCTTAGAAGAAAGTCCCTTTCCTGGATGTTCTAGAAGTACAGAAGAGATCATATGTTCAGTACCTGGTATACATTGAAACATACTTAAAGTTGCTTCAGGAGTAGTGGTATTGTCTGAAGTAGAATGAGAGGAGCCTGACAAAAAACAGGCTGTACAAGAAAATAACAATAAACCACTAACAAAAAATAATCTTCTCATCAAATTCTTTATCCTATGATATTTTTTTCACTGGAAAGACATCTCCAGAAATCGTGATTTTGGCAGGGGAGGCTAGGGATTATAGCATAATTATTGGAGTTACTGCTAGTGTTTTCTTGAGTTGTAGAGAGATATTATCTATAAATGAATTTTTCTAAAGATCAGCAGTCGATATTGACAAGGCTTCAATCATTAGCAATTTATCAAGAGCTCAAGGCTTATCTGACATTAGCAATTCCCCTAGGGCTAGCACAGCTAATAGAGATTAGTATGCTGACAGTTGACACCTGGACTATGGGAATATTAGGCAGACAAGTTCTAGCAGCAGGAGCCCTAGGATATACAACATTTCGTTTTTTATTTTTGATTGACTCTTGTATAATTTCAGCGACAAACACAGTTGCATCAATTGCTTTAGGGGGAAATAAAAATTCTAAAATTAATGGCATTTTAATTCAAGGTTTTTGGCTAGCAATTCTCCTTTCAATACCAGTCATGATAATTTTAGGAACATCTTCTATTTGGATGAATTTATTAGGGCAAGAAAGAATGAACATTATTCTTTCTCAAGGCTATCTTCAAGCCTTACTTTGGGGAATACCTGCTGTTCTTCTTTATGAAGTAATCCGGAATGTCTTGACAGCAATTAATAGCCCGACAATCATTACAGCAATTGCCGGATTGAGCATTTTTATTAACGCTGCCTTAAACTATATCTTAGCTTTTGGTAAATTTGGATTACCTTCTCTAGGACTAGCTGGAATAGGATGGGCAACCACAGTTGTTCTATGGTTACAATTACTCATTTCATTAGTCTTTATTTATTGCAATCCAGACTTTAAAAATTACCAATTTCTTCGACAGGGCTTTCGATTTGATAAATCAGTTTTTTTAGAGATTTTCCAAATTGGTTGGCCTAGTGGAGCTGATTATATTGCGGCAGGTAGCTTTATAACCACTTTAGTTTATTTGTTCAGTTATTTTGGCTCGGAGGCACTGGCTGCCTTTCAAATTACCTACCAGGTAGATCTACTAATCAGGTATACTGTTGCCGGGTTTTCTCAAGCAATTGTTGCTAGGGTGGGTCTGATGTATGGTAGCCAAGATAGAAAAGGTGTCAGGCGCTCTGGTTTAGTTGGTATTTCTACTAGCATGTTAATTGTTGCATTTTGCATGGTAGCTATTGCGATGAATCGTGAGGCAATTGTTTCTATTTTTATTACTCCAAA
>JAAHHL010000440.1 GCA_010672185.1 Caldora sp. SIO3E6
ACTGGCAAAAAGGAGATAGGGATAACTGAGACACCAGTTGAAGGTGAGTCCGTGAAGTCAGGAAAAAAGGCAATGCCAAATATGTCTTCTATTGAACGTGACCAGGTTTTTATTAGCTATAGTCATAAGGATAAAGTCTGGCTGGAAAGATTCCAGACTATGCTCAAGCCTTTGACGCGGAATAAAACCATTGATCTCTGGGACGATACCAGAATCAAACCAGGGACCAAATGGAGAGAGGAAATTACTAAGGCTTTAGCAGCAGCCAAGGTAGCTGTATTAATGGTAAGCCCAAATTTCTTAAACTCTGAGTTTATTGACAAGCAAGAATTACCACCTCTACTAACGGCAGCGGAAGAGGAAGGGTTGACAATTATTTGGGTATATGTGAGTGCTTGCATGTACACCGACTCACAGATTGTAGAATATCAAGCAGCTCATGATATTTCTAAACCCCTAGATACTCTCTCAAAAGCCAAGCGAAATCAGGTATTGCTGGAAATCACACAAAAAATCAAGACAGCTGCAAACCCTTAGATTGCCCACTGTTGTATTCTGACACCATGTCAGTGGGTTTCCAAGAGGTGTCTACTAGGAATAGAGATAAACTTCAAACGCCGCCTCATTTACTTTTTGACTTACTGCTGCAAATGGACTTTAAGCAACAGGTAAAGTTAGTGAGACAAGTTATAAGATTGCACCGAATTGCTGCTTTTTTAGTTCACGGTGAACATTTCTGTGGGCAGAAACTTTTACTTACTCGCTTATTCCGCTTGAAGCGACAGTGGAAAAGTATATCGCCGATTAAGATTGATGTGAGCCACAACGGTGTAGGTAGGAGTATTCGTCACCTGTGGCGACAAGTTGCCTCTTGGTTTCATTTACCAAAAGATGCTCAGCCTAATAAGATTATAGACAAGGTTTGCGATCGCCTTTTGACTCAAGATGTTATTTTTATTTTTTACACGGTAGACTATATGCTACCAAAGCATCTAGAGCAGTGGCTTCAGGAGTTCTGGGAACCTCTGGTGGCAAGGGTTGAGTTGAGTTGTCGGACTTCCGAAGAGAAACACCTGTTAATGTTCCTCGTAGACAATAGCAGCGAGGTTTGTCAGTCCAATATTGCCCTAGCAAAGCAATATCAGCAACCGGAATATCCCCGAATTCCCTTGCACTTACCACCGGTTAGTCCTTTTTCCACCGATGTCTTGGATGATTGGCTGGATACAGTAATGGCAATGGAAACGATGGAGATGCCTGCTGGGTTAACCTCCCAAATCTTGTTAGAGAAGTCTGAAGACGGTATTCCTGAATTTGTCTATGAAGAAATTTGCTGCCACTTTGGTCATGATTGGGAAGGAGGTTTAGCAAGATGGCTGATTTAACCAATGCACTCGCTGCCAGTGGTAAACAGTTTTATACCGGTAAGCAAATTTCATCGGAGGAGTCTCAGCAGAAAGGGCTTGCTCCTTACTTACCATCACCGGAACTGATTAATGCTGTCAACCTCGCCATCTTTCTGGAAAAACGTCCCCTATTGCTCAAAGGGGAACCGGGATGTGGTAAAACTCGCTTAGCGCAGGCGGTGGCTCAGGAATTGGGATTGCCTTATGAGCCTTGGTATATCAAGTCTACCAGCAGAGCGAGGGATGGACTCTACACCTACGATGCTGTCAGACGGTTGCACGATACTCAATTAGTGCGGATGGGGGAAAAGAGCCAATCTCTGGTGGATAATTTAGATAATTATATCGAAATGGGACCTTTAGGACGAGCCTTTGAGCAAACCCAGCGTACAGTGGTGTTAATTGATGAAATCGATAAGGCAGATATTGACTTCCCTAATGATTTGTTGCGGGAACTTGATGAGCAAAAGTTCACGATTGAGGAGACGGGAAGGGAAGTCGAGGCAAAGTACCCTCCCATTGTCCTTATTACCAGTAACGATGAAAAGGATTTACCGGATGCCTTTCTGCGCCGTTGTCTGTTTTATTACATTGAATTTCCTTATCCCCAATTAACTGAGATTGTTAATGCTCACTTTCCCCAATCTTCCCCTGAGGTAGTAGAAGCAGCGGTAAACCGTTTTAGTGAGTTGCGGCAGAATATGGAGAAGGGTAAATCGGGGAAAAAGGTAAGTACCAGTGAGTTGCTCGATTGGTTTGCCGTATTGCGTCAATTTCCTCAAGATGAGGTATTGCAGCAGCTTGAGGGGGAATTACCATTCCCGGAAATATTGTTGAAGAAATGGGAAGATCATCTACGGTATTTGAAAAATGAAGCTTGAGCAGAATCTGAAGTGGTGAAGCATTGACAGGGCAATCACCCCTACAGTAATTTTTTACCCCTAAAGTCAATATTTGTGCTATTATTATTGCATGATGGAAAAGGTGTGCGCCTATAAACCCAGCACCACTCATTAAACTCTCTGTGAACTCTGTGCCTCTGTGGTTCCCTTCAAATTACCACTACTCGATATTTTTAACAGCTTGCGACAACGGCATGGTTTACCCTTGGGAATTGATGAATATTTGGCAGTTTTGCGATCGCTTGAGGCAGGTTTTGGTATTGGCTCTCGTCAGGAAATAGAGCAGCTTTGCTGTATGTTATGGGCAAAGTCTGAGGAAGAGAATCACTTGATTCGACGGTTATTTGAACAGATGTGGCAGTATCAGCCAGTGGAGTTGGAAAATGAGGATAAGCGATCGCAAGATTCTACACCTATAGATAAAACAGAAACACCTGAAGAATCTTTCTCTGATGAACCGTTACTTGAACTAGAGACACAACCCAGTCTAACTCCAGAACCAGTACAAGCAGTCCAAGCGGTGCGGAGTAGTACGCGGAATCGGGAATTGAGACGCCCTCGCTATAGCTTGCTGACGGAATATTTCCCGGTTACCCGCAGGCAGATGAAGCAATGTTGGCGTTATCTGCGTCGTCCGGTAAGGGAAGGAGTACCGATAGAATTAGATATAGAGGCGACGGTAGCAAAAATGTCCCGTGAGGATATTTTACTCGAACCGGTACTAATACCTCCCCGTTCCAATCGGACTGATTTGGTATTGCTGATTGATCAAGAAGGTTCGATGGTACCATTTCACGAGTTATCCCGGCAGTTAAGGGAAACGGCAGAGAGAGGTGGCAGGTTAAGGCAGACTCGTGTATTTTACTTTCATGACTATGGTGATGAGTACCTATATCGTCATCCTGCTTTGCTAGATGCTCAACCAATTACTGAGGTGTTGGCAGAAATTGGAGAAAGAGCAGTAGTACTGATTATCAGTGATGGAGGGGCAGCCAGGGGAAATTTTGATCAAGAACGGGTGGAAAGTACTAAAGTATGGATTGAGCAGTTGCAACAGTCGGTGCGTTATTGTGCTTGGTTGAACCCGATGCCTAATGAATGCTGGCAGGATACCACCGCTGGGGAAATTGCTTGTTTGTTGCCCATGTTTGAGATGAATCGTCAGGGGATGAATGCAGCAATCAGTGTGTTGCGGGGACGGTATATTGCTTGGGAGAGGATGTACTCATGGCTACTGTAACATCTAAGATTAACCAAGAACGTGCTCTACGAGTATCGGTTAAGCGGATTGAAGGATTTACTAAGCAATTTGGAGAAGCCCATCGCAATTTAGCTCTTCATGCAGCCTTTCCCCTAGCCCTCACCCCTGACTTACTCTACCAAATTTGGGCAAATTTTGTTCCAGAAGCTCCTTGGACAGCAGTAGCTCATGTTTTGCTTTCCCGCTTGTGTCGGGAAGTGGGATATGAGATGTATGAAATGGAGATAAGCGATCGCAATTTGTTGTTGAGGGAACTAAAGAAGGAGTTTGGACAACAGCGATTGGATGAGTTGGCTGAGTTTTTGCTGGATTATGTGGCGCAGCGGCTGACTGAGGATGATTCGGATATTCAGGATTTGCGGGAGGCGCAGGAGTGGACTGCTTTGGCTTATACGAAGCCGAGTGAGTTGGCGCGGGAGTTGGCGGAGGCTTTGAGTGAGAGGGTGAAAGGGGAGGATATGGCAGAGGTGCTTCGCCTTGCCTCGTTGGTGGAGAATTTTGCTGAGCCATTGTTAGAGGCTGGATTTGAGCCGTTGCTGATTTATAGTCGTGGCATCGTTTCCTTTGCACGTAATGATATCGAAGCAGCAGAAGTTGAATTGATCGAGATTCCAATAGGAACAGTTGGCGTCGTCATCTACTATATCGACAATAGTCCTGATAACAGTGGTTATGATTTAGTGGAACCTGGATACAAAGGGATTTGGAAGACTTCACTCAAACCGGGTACACATGCTATCGATACAGAAGTTATGGATGTGGTCATAGTCCCGACTCATGAAATTGTATTGGATTGGTCGGATAAGGAAAAACCACTTTTCAGGTACGATCCTAATCTTCAAGCTTTAAAGCTTCATTCCAAAGATAGATTTCCTTTGTCTATTGAGCTTACCCTAGTTATTCGCATCCCTCCAGAAAATGCTCCCAAGATGATTTCTCGTCTTGTTTCCCAGGGAGCAAGAATATCGGAGCTAGCATTAGGCAGTTTTTCTGATATTCAACAATATAACTCTATCAAAAACCTTGTAACCAGGGTGATCAAGCCAACAGTTAGAGATCATTTTCTTATTGCTGCCCAGGGTTATGAGTTAATGTATTTGAGGAACAAGGGAAGCGAACTACAGAGTGAAGCAGCAGATTACATTAAAAAAATTCTTAATGAATATGGTGTTGAAGCAGTTACAACTTTGATTAACCAAATTGATTCACCCAATAAACCTCCCCGAAAACCAAATTTTGGCTCAAACAGGGCAAGGGTTTCAAGCTTATTACCCGATGAGCGGTCAGGGACAAACGAGTCCGAGAAGAATGTTTTGCATAATATCCCTAGGCAACTGAGTACCACTGTGTGGGTGATTGGAGACCGCTCATCTGGCAAAACTACTTACATGGCTGCTTTGGCTCGTTGGCCTGAAGCTGAGCCCTCCACCAGTCCAGTGCAGAAAGTAACACCAATTAATGATAATGGGGAGGAACTAATCACCAAAGCTAAAAACATTTTGGAGCAAGGGGAACAGTTAGAGGCAACTGATTTAGATGCCAATGTCTATGAGTTCAAAGATTATGGTCTCCAGATTGTTCTCAAAGACCAGTTTTCCTGGCGGCAACCGTGGAGAAGCTTCAGTTCGCCTTTAGTAAAGCTAAATGTCAATTGTACAGAATATTCCGGAGAGTTTTTCCAAGATTTGTTGTATAAATCAAATACACCGTTGTTCCAAGATTACTTGGAAGACTGCGTACAAGCTGACAGCATAATGTTCTTGATTGATGGCTTAACCTATCGCCAAGACACAGAGTATGTTAATGGCCTGAACAAATTTTTGATTGAACTAGACCAAGCAAAAATGGGAGCGGGAAAGCGACGAATTGCCTTAGTCATTACCAAGTGCGAACAGCCTGAATTATGGCTTAATCGTCATAACTCTAAACAGTTGGTAAGAGCTCGCTTTCCTCGGATAATGAGGACGTTGCAGGCTTGGGAGCAATCTGGCTCTGGAAGCTTTAATTGTTTTACCATATCAGCTTTTGGTATGTTGGGGGAGCGTTATCCAGAACCAAATGTAAAGCGTATTAGACGCGATCACGAGGGTATTAGGAAATCGGTCATAAAAAATCCCCAGCGTTGGAAACCTTTTGGTTTGGTTGGCCCTCTCTATTGGCTTTGTACTGGTGAACGAAATATGAAATTGGAGCGGGACTAAGAATCTAGATTCTACATTTGGTGTGAATGAAGTACAGAGACACAAAGGTTACGAAGGAAGCAAAAAAGAATAAGATAGATTGAATTACAGTTAAATTTCTTTAAACCTTAAAAAAGGAGCCATCGCATACTAATTTTAGCGTTACATTTCTCAAAAAGCCGCACAACCACCGTGGAATTAATTCCACGGCTCATAGCTTAAGTCCACTTAAGTGGACTTGGGCTATTAGCCAAGGGTTTGAACCCTTGGTGAGTTATCACAATCGAGGAAAACTTCAGAAAAAACAATTGTCTTATGGAAAAATTAAATTATCCAGAACTAGTGTAAAAAATTATCAAGCTACATGTTATATCAATTCCGGCTACATTGGAATAATATTCATGATGTAGGGGCGCAATGCTTGCGCCCTTCAGTATCTATGTTTTCTAACCAAAAAGCCAAATTTTTAATCATTCCGATACAACCGGAATTGATATTA
>JAAHHL010000441.1 GCA_010672185.1 Caldora sp. SIO3E6
ACTGTTTGGCAAGAGTCGGAAATTGAATTTCTCAAGCGATTAGCTATTCAAGTTGGATTCTCTGTAGACCGGGTGAAATTTGCAGACCAACAAAAAGCAGAAACCGAACGCTTCCAGCAACTTAACACCATGATTTCTCAGTTGCGGGAATCTCTCGAAGTTGAACAAGTGTACCATACGACAATTACCAGCATCCGCTCAACCCTGAAAACTGACCGAGCTTTAGTTTATCTCTTTGATGAGAACTGGCAAGGAACTATCGTTGCTGAATCTGTGGGAGAAAACTGGCCTAAAGCTCTGGGGGAAAAAATTGCTGACCCCTGTTTTGTCAACCAATATGTGGAAAAGTACAAACAAGGTCGGGTTAAAGCTACTAATAACATTCATCAAGCTGGCTTAACTCGTTGTCACCTGGCTCAACTCGAACCCTTCCATGTTAAGGCGAATTTGGTCGCACCAATTCTTGCCTATGGCAAGCTACACGGTTTACTGGTTACCCATCAGTGCTCTAATCCCCGACATTGGCTCGAGCCGGAAATCAACTTCTTTAAGCAGGTAGCCATTCAAGTTGGTTCAGCACTAGACCAAATAGCTCTCTTGGAACAGCAAAAAGAGGCACGCCAAACCGCTGAAGCAGTATCTCTTGAACAACGTCAGCAAAAAGAAGCACTCCAACAACAACTGCTGGGACTCCTAGAAGAAGTTGAAGGAGCAGCTCGTGGCGATCTTACAGTACGAGCCGAAGTTAGTACAGGAGAAATTGGTACCGTTGCCGACTTCTTCAACGCAGTTATTGAAAGTCTGCGGTCAATTGTTACCCAAGTGAAAACCTCTGCTCTCGAAGTGAATACCTCCCTGGGAGAGAATGAAGGGGCACTCCGTCAACTCTCGGAAGAAACCTTCAAACAAGCAGAGGAAACGACCCGCACCTTGGAATCTGTAGAACAAATGACCTATTCCATCCAAGAAGTGGCTCAGAACGCCCAAAAAGCCGCAGAAGTATCCCGTGCTTCTTCTGAGACTGCCTTGGAAGGTGGAAAAGTAATGGATCGCACTCTAGAAAACATCTTGGTTCTGCGAGAAACAATTGCCGAAACGGCGAAAAAAGTTAAGCGGCTTGGTGAATCATCTCAGCAAATTTCTAAAGCTGTCTCACTCATTGAAAAAATTGCCTTACAAACCAACTTGTTAGCGATTAATGCTGGTATTGAGGCAGCTCGTGCTGGAGAACAGGGGCAAGGTTTTGCGGTAGTAGCTGAAGAAGTGGGTCAACTTGCAGCTCAGTCAACAGCAGCCACCAAGGAAATTGAAGCAATTGTAGAAAGTATCCAACAGGAGACGAATCAAGTGGTTGAAGCTATGGAACAGAGTACTACCCAGGTAGTTGAAGGAACAACTCTAGCGGTCGATGCCAAGCAAAATCTGGAGGACATTCTTCAGGTATCCCGCCAAATTGACCAGTTAGTGCAGTCGATTTCAGATGCCACCGTATCTCAGACAGAAACGTCTCAGACAATCACTAATTTGATGTCTGAAATGGCTTTTGTCTCAGCTCGCAACTCTGATGCTTCTAATCAAGTTTCTCTATCTTTACAACAAACTGTGGAGATCGCACAGAAATTACAGGAGTCCGTAGGTCAGTTCAAAATTGCTGTTGAGGCATAAGTTTAGGTGTTAGGTATTAGGTGTTAGGTATTAGGTGTAAAGAAACTTTTGTCAAATCCTATTCCCTATTCCCTATTCCCTTGTTTTTTAACACACACAAAAAAGCAGCACCGCTATTTATTTATCAAAGCAACAGTTCTAGTAGAAGCTAGCAAAATTATTTGACCACAGTGAGAGGGAGGGAGGAGGGAAATTTCACGCGGTCAATTGATTTCTAGCTGGATGCACCAGCACTAACGCTCATCCATCTAAGAGCGAGCAACAGTTACACACCAGCATCAAGTTTTCATAGTTTGTAACTTAGAGGTTATTATGCTAGCTACTTCTTTCTATACCAACGCAGAATTCAACCATGACTCCCTTGCTTACAGCTGGGAGACGAATGGCAAAAATCCCGATAGTCATCCGGTGGAAACGGAGCTCGAAGTTACAAATCCTGCCAGCTTGACTAAAACTGTTAACCGCCGCACTACGGATTTGGTTCGGTTATACCTTCAAGAAATTGCTCGGGTTCGCTTACTCCGACGAGATGAAGAAGTCTCGGAAGCTCAAAAAGTACAACGCTATATGCGACTACTGGAGAAACGTACTCATTTGGTGGAGCAAGGAGATGAACTCCTTAAGCAGTTTGTTCAACTGATTGATACCCGTGATAGCGAAGCGCTGCTGCAAGCAGATCGTTTGACCTCTCAATTAGGACATCGTCCTGCTCGGGAACGATGGGCTACTGCTGTCGGTCTAGCAGTTTCTGACCTCAAGTCAAGCATAGCAGCAGGTAAACGGCATTGGGCAGAGTTGGTTGGACTCTCACTTCAGGAGTTAGAACAAATTCAAGCTGAGGGTGTCCGAGCCAAGGCTCATATGATCAATGCTAACCTACGCTTAGTGGTATCGGTGGCGAAAAAGTACCAAAATCGTGGTCTGGAGCTTCTAGATCTTATTCAAGAAGGCACCCTGGGATTGGAGCGAGCTGTTGAAAAATTTGACCCCACTAAAGGTTACCGCTTTAGCACCTATGCCTATTGGTGGATTCGTCAAGGTATTACCCGCGCGATCGCTACCCAAAGTCGTACTATTCGCCTACCGGTTCACATCACCGAAAAGCTGAATAAAATCAAAAAAGCTCAGCGTAAAATCTCCCAGAAAAAAGGTCGCACCCCAACTATCGAAGATATTGCTGTGGAGTTAGAAATGACTGCTCCCCAGGTAAGGGAAGTCTTACTGCGAGTACCTCGCTCTGTGTCTTTAGAAATCAAAGTGGGCAAAGAAAAAGACACCGAACTAGGAGATTTACTAGAAACCGAGGATACTTCTCCAGAAGATCTCTTAATGCGAGAAGCACTACAAAACGATTTGCAGCAGCTACTGACAGACTTGACAACCAGGGAACAGGATGTAATTCGGATGCGATTCGGGTTAAAAGATGGTAAATCTTATTCTTTAGCAGAAATTGGACGTTCTTTGGAGCTATCTCGCGAACGAGTTCGTCAGATTGAAGCCAAGGCTCTGCAAAAGTTACGCCGTCCTAGCCATCGCAAACGCTTGTTGGATTACCTGCAAGCTCTCAACTAATAGTTAAGAGGGGGAAATGGGGAATTGGTTTATTAAGTTACTAGTATAACACAGCTTCAAATAAGTAGCTAGTTAAAAAATAGACCCAAAAGTAGATGCGATAAGCATGATAAACTTCTTGCTGCTCCCTGTTGGTACTAGTTAATTGAGCACTGTTTACTGCTCCCCATCTCCCCTATTTCTTGCTGTTATATAACACCCTCTCTACTGGCTTACATTCTGTAATATCACGAACGAAACTTTGGAAAGCCAATCGATTACCGTACTCAATAACTCGACTGCTGATTTCTACGGGTATTTCTATACCATCCTTACAGCGGTAGACGCATTCAAAGGTAATATGGCCAGTTGTCCGCAATTCTTGCACAATTGCATGGCGACGCTCATCACTTATGAGCAACCCGATTTCATCTACTGACAATTGGAGCAGTTCTTGGCGAGTGTAACCTAGTCGCCTAGCTGCATTCCAATTAACATTCAAGAAGCGATGGGTTGAGGCATCTATGATAAAGATTGAATCGTTGGCAAACTCGAATAAGTGACGGTACTTTTCTTCTGACTCTCGCAAAGCTGTTTCCATTTGTTTGCGCTCGGTGATATCTCTAGCAGCACAAACAACTGAATCAATACTTCCATCAGCACTCTGGATAGGACTGAGGATGTAATCATAGTTTCTATTGCCATGAACAGTGGGGATGCTTAACTCATCGTTTACAGCTCGTCCGGTGGTAAATACTGCCTCCCTTTGGGAAGCAAATGAATTGGTAATTTCTGGTAAAAAGTCCAATTCCTGGAATGTTTTACCAATGAAGTAGCTCCGCTCAAACCCTAATGCTCGCGCACCTGCTGGGTTGATATAAGTATACCGCCCTAGGCGATCATGCACAAAAATTAGGTCTGGAGCAGCACACAGAATTTGCTCAAGAGTTCCCGCATGGTGGATCAGCTGAGTAATGAGTTGACGTTGATCATTAACTTGGTGCTCTTCGGAAAAACTCCCTTCGAGCTTTTGATGATCTACTTCTAAGGAAAATACTGAGTTTTCCTTTGTATCCAAAGGCAGAGGTTCTTCTTTGGCTTCCTGAGCAATGATAGATTCTTGAGCTGCTATAGCACCTAAGGACTTAAATGATGCAATAGACTGCTCTAGTGCTGCTATGATGCTTAGGGTACTGTTATCTAGATGAGTCTTTGCCCGTAATTCAGCCAGCTGCTCCGAAACAGTGCGAATTTTGTTGTCGAGTTTATTGAGCTGTTGCTGAAGTGCTTCGGTGGTTACTGGTGCAGGTGTCGAAAATGGTAGACCAAAAGCTTTAGTCAGTGTTTCAACAACCACAGTTGTTTTGTCCGTTCCCTTTGCCTTGGCTAGAGAAGAAATTTCCTCAGCTAGTGCTAAGGGAAAACGGAAAGTCATGGATTTGGTATTCATTTAGTTAGTCGTACAAAACAAATAAAGTCTCGCAAGCTCTAACAAGGCTATCTTGGCTAGCACTCAGTCTTACGGCTGGTAAAACAGCTGACAATATCTACCATCAGTAGTATTTTCTTGGCCTTTGACTTTGTTTTGGTGCTTTATACTAAGTTGGCACAAATGATATTTTTTGGGTAAAGAAAAATACTTGCTCAGGAGCAAAAACTCGTTGGATTCTCTTTGGGCAAGAGGGAAGATGCAACAGAGTGACGGAAAAAGTTTCATTCCTTGGAGTTGGTAGGTTTGCGTAGTAGATGCTCCTGGAGACCCTCTAGGTTAGACTCTTGGTCAAAGTAGCTGGCGCATGATGATAAATTTACCGCTATCTTCTCAGCATCAAGCTCTAGCAGTGTGGTTTGTAATACACAGCTGTAGCAACTTATACCAAATTTTTTCTTTCATGAGATTGGGAGCATTCCCTAAGCCCATAGGATGTTTGGTGTAATATAAGTACTAACCAAAACCAATATAACTTGAGTATTAGCTCCTTTGCACTTAGCAACTATCTTTAGGCAGGGTTAAGAACTGGAGCGCCGCAAACACGGATTCCGCTATTATAATCGGACTCGGATGGTAGTAATTACCGTACAATTACCAAAAAGACTTGCCATGACCAGCCAAAATGCGCTAAAAGAATATATAACTGCTCCTCTGCCGTAAAACAACTCTACAATCCAGCGTAGTATCAAGAGTTATCAACTCCAAAGTAGGATATGTTAGTGGAGATCAGGTGTTAGACCTTAGGGAATAGTGTTATACCAAGTCCGGTTACACTATGAAACACTTACCAACTGATTGGCTCTTTGGTAACCTAAAGCCTAATGCCATATCTCACCAAAATGTCCTGTGGCAAGGCTGGTAGCCGTATAAAGACCAGGAAGCATTTAAAGTTCAAGCATTTGTAAAAAATCATTTCAACTTAATTAGAGAGTATGATTCCAACAGTTACTCACCCAATGGTGAAGTTACAGCGTCAAGTGCGCTCACTAGTAGATTCCAAAATTATTAAGACAACTGACCGAATTTGGAAAATTTCCTTGCTTTATGGAGAAGAATGGGCTCACTGGAAGCAGGAACTACTTGAATTTGGCTTCACTATGCAAGATACAATCGGGGATTTACTAGCCGTGGAAGCCTGGGATGAAGAATGAGTATGGTCATTGGTCATTGGTCATTGGTCATTGGTCATTAGGATTAATCGTACAAAGGACAATTAATCATTGGTCATTGCTAAAGGGTTTGACAAATATTCACTTTTCGTAACATAGCTAGCTTCTTTTATGTCTACCTACTTAGGGAGCCCCAAGGGTGCTCCTAGTGGCGTGAAATACCTAACATGATGCAATTGATTCTCAATTCTCAATTATGGTTATTGCTCAACCTCTAACCCCACAAACCCATTCCCTAGCTGTTGCATGGGAGAAGCTACCGGACGATTTCAAGTTACCTGATGATCCTGTGGATAACGTAGATCTGAAGAGAACACGTCTAAC
>JAAHHL010000442.1 GCA_010672185.1 Caldora sp. SIO3E6
TAAAAGCCCCTTGACAACTGCCATACAGCCTTAACTTGTCACCAATGGTTACTCATAGACAAACTTAAGTAATTATACTCAAATTCATTTGTACCATAATTTGCCGCTCTCAAATAGGACTGCTATATAGTAGGCAATTGCTATTTTTCCATGTCGGGAAAGACGATCTTCTTCAATTAGCTGAATCACTTGTTTAGGGTCAAGTCTTTCCTCTCGCTCAAGCTTCAACATAATTTCATAAAAGGGTTCCATTGCTAATTGGCCCATCATCCGATACTTATCTTTTAAGATCTTGAAATGAATCTGTTTGGCAATTTCAGTTGTTTTATTTAGTCCTTGTTTTGATAAATAATGAATGTCTTCTTCAGATACTTGAAATTCAACTTGCTTAAACAATTCCTGTAATTCTATAGAAAGATTAGTTTTTTTTACTTTGCTTATTTCCAGATTTCTAAGAATTTTGAACAAGCGGCTAGAAGGATCTGACCCTTGATATTGAGTAGCTTTATATCTATTTTTAAGTTCCGCAAAAAATATTGTATCTTTAAGTTTTCGATCAATTTCGATTAATTTTTCTAATTCTTGCTGTTCTAACCACTCCCATTCACTGTTCTCTAATTCTTCCTCTGAGTTTAATTTTTTCAAAATGGGATAGAGTGGACTGTCAATAGAAACATCTGGGTGATCACTGACTTCATATTTAGATTTTAATTCTGCAAATTCAAGTTTGTCTTGTCTTTCTTGCTCCTGTTGCCAATAAAATTCTAAAGTTTTGTCAAAATCATTCTCTAAAAGCCATTCTGCTTCAGAATTTGCTAATTTATCTCTTTTATCAAGCTTTTTTAAAATTGAATAAAGAGGCTCTTCCGGAAACTGACTTAGATGTTTAGTGGCTTGGTAGTTGACTTTTAGTTTTGAGAAAACCAAGATATCCTGAATTAGGATAATTGTGTCTACAAGACCATGACTACGTAGTAGTTCAAGTTCTGAGTTTGTAGCAGTGTAACCAGCATCTAATTTTCCAAGTATTGAATATACTGGACTGGAAAGAGGAAGCTCTAACTCTGTTTTAATCTGGTACTTAGTTCTAAGTTGAAAAAATTCAGTCTCTAGTCTCTCTTTTTCTGTTGCTTGATATTGCTGTAAAGAAATAATTTCAGTAGTGGTGAACAGCTGATTTTCTTTTAACCATTGAAACTCTAGATTCGTAAGCTGAATGCCTAGCTCAGCTTTTCTCAATATTAGATATAGAAAATTATTGGATTTAGCATTCTTGTGCTGACCAACTTTATATTTTTCCCTAAGAGCGGCAAAGTGCTTTTCCTGTAGCTTGTTCTGCTCCATACTTGATGTAATTTTGGTTGCCAATCCCAAAATATAGCTTATACCAATTCCTGATAAAGCTGCACTAGATACAGTTTCCACCATAAATTAGGGGAATCTATCCTGACAGGTAAAACTGCAAATTACTATGTTAAGCGCTGTGGATACTGTTGAAATAATTAATCACGAATGGATTGATCTAGAATTGAAGATTTTAACTAAGTGTTTGGTGGTAGGTGTTAGGGGACTACCTCAGACCCTTCGGCTTCCGGCATTAAGCCTTTAACATGCCATTACCTAACACCTAACAACTCTGATTAGCTATTTTTACCGCTACCTCCGACAGGCTCATCTCCCTCAGGTTTTGTCACAGCAGACTCTACTTGTTGGAGATGAATTTTGTTAACTTCGATAATAAAGTTCTCAATCGATAATTTCAATTTTTTGCGGCGCTCCTCATCACTGGCTTCCAGCATAAAAGCACGGTAAGGCGGAGTGATACCCAAAATAAATTTCTCCTGTTCCGCTTCCAACTTCTCCACAACCCGATTGGCATTTACCCAACGTTCCTGAAAAGGGAAAGAAGTTGCCACACTAGTAACAACGGCAGCTACCGCAGGACAAATTACTGGTAGCCATTGTAAGTAGGGCACATCTATCTGTTTATCCACGAGGACAAAAATTGGTGTGATACCAGACAAAACAATGGTTGAAAGTTGGAAGATATAGTAGAAGTTCCTCGATGTTTGGCGAACTCTGATGTAGTCTTGAATCAGATTCTGGCAATATTCCAAGGCTTTTTCACGAGATTCAGTGAACCCCTCAGTTACACCATCAGAGTCATCTTTTTTCGGCAGCAAGTTGGCGTAAAGCCCCGCTTTGCGCTTGAGATCAAATTTGGCACTTTTTCTCAAATCAGCAAATTGACTGTTAATGAGGAACAGGAAAAGCAGTCCAGCAAGCAACCCGGCATCATAGACAAGGAAACGATTGTATTGCTCAGGAATAATAAAAGTTGCGATCGCACAAAAAATTAAAGCCGCCACACCTAACGATTGCAGCGTTTTCAGCAACAGGACAAAACCTGAACTGGCGACAAAGGGTTGCTGCTTCTCAGACCCAGAGGAAAAAGAGGTCGCAATAGTTTGAGAATCGGTCATGATCTTACTAAACGAATCGGCCAATAAAAAAAACTATCATATTATACAATCTCGGCCATCTTATTGGCACAAAGCGATTAAAATTGCGCGATATTTCTAGTTTAAAAAGGCAGGAGGCAGGAGGCAGAAGGCAGAAGGGAAGAAAGCTTTTTAATCTTTGGTAATTGGTGGGTTATTTTCGGTATACATAAACCCGTTAGTCCCACATTGTAGGGACGCGCCTGCCGAAGGATGCTCGTAGGGCTGTTGGCGCGTCTCTACTTGATATAAAGTTCACACCGACTCTAACTTCGTAGCAGGTTTATTCGGTGTTAACTGGAGGTACAACCCAGGAACTACTAAAAGAGCAATTAAAGTTGATGCCACTAAGCCGAATCCAATGGCACTGGCAAGGGGAAACCAAACGGGAGACGAGAGAGCTAGGGGAATCACCCCAACAATTGTCGTAATGCTAGTTGTTAACACAGGACGTAGACGATCTGATGCTCCATAAGCCGCTGCTTCCCTGGTATTCATGCCTCGTTCCCGGTGTCCATTCATGGTCTCCACCATGACAATTGAGTCATTCACCACAATTCCTGTTAGGGAAATGATGCCGATTACTGCGGGGAAAGACATGGGAATCCACAGGAGAAAGAAGAAGCCAAATGTCCCAATTAAAGCAAAGGGAATTGCTAGCATAATGATGAATGGTTGGGTGAAAGAGCCGAACTGAATCACCAGTACGGCAAACACTAGGAACATAGCAACACCAGCCATTTGGAAGGCTGAACCAAAGGTTTCACTCTGGGTTTCAGCTTCACCACCGAACTGATAGGAATAGCCTTGGGGCCACTGCCTTTGCATTTGGCTCAGCTTTGGTTCCAATTCTCCCAAAATCTCTCCTACTGTGGAACCTTTATTCTTAGCTAAAACGGTTACTGTCCTTTGACCATCTTTGTGGGTAATAGACAAGGGAGCCTCTCCAATCTCTTGTTCGAGTACCTGCTCTCCAGAAATTGTTTCTCCTTGGGAGGTTAAAATACGAATTGTCCTGAGTTCGTCCTGTCGCGTCGGTCCACCAATTCCACCGTCTCGCGATGGCCAAGCGGTGCTGAGGCGAATTTCTAAGTCTTCTTTCCCGCCGCCAATAGGAAAATCGCCAATATCATTATCCGTCATAATGTAGCGCCCCTGTAAGGCAAGCTCTTCTGTGGATAAACCGTAGAAATCCATTGCCTCTCGTCGGGGACGGAATTTCATATCCGGACGCAAGGAGCCGAGGTCATCCCGGACATCCACACTGCCAGGAATCTGCCTCAGAGCTAATTGTACTTCCCCAGAAATACGCCGCAACTCATCCATATCGCTGCCTGTGAGTTGAATTTCGATGGGGTCTCCTCCCTCTCCTGTACCTTGCTCGTTCACCACTAGGGAGGCTCCGGGATAGTTGCGTAAGGCTTGGCTCAATTCCCCCCGCACTTCATCAAGGTATTCAAAGGACAACTTCTCTCGCTCTGTTTTGGGAGTGAAGATGGCAGAGAAGCCAAGAAGATAGTTGCCGGTGCTGGGTTTAATACCACTTTCTTCTACTAAGTTGCTCCGTTGACCAACGAATTTAATTACACTCTCCAAGTAGTTCTTGTTGCGTAAGATTTCCCCCAATTCATTAGCTACTACCTGGGAACTATCCAGGGTAGTTGTTGGCGGCAACTCGATATTAATACCCAGCTTACGCCCATCATCGTTGGGAAATAGGGTTCCTGGAACATTTCCTACTAAAATTGTGGTGCAGACAAACAGGCTGATGGCTCCCAGAGTCCAGAGGCGAGCAACAGTTTTGTTACGCACGGTAACTCGCAAACTCCACTGTCTAAATTTCTCGGAGACAACTTCGGTAATTCGGTCAATCCAAGTCTTGTTTGTGCCTCCCTTAACATTAGCTAGCAAGTAGCGGGATAAGGGGATATCGACAAAAAGAGAAATAAAGAAACTCAAGACTAGGCAAACAATGGCACTAATCGGGATTAAGCGGATAAATTGACCCATAGTACCGCTGATTGCCATTAGGGGAGCCATAGCCAAAATGGTAGTTAACTGACCAGAAAAAGCAGGAGCAGCATAGGTTCTGACGGTTTTGAGAGCTGCTTGGTTGAAAGTTAAACCTTCGACAAAAATGCCGTCGTGCATTCCCTCCATCATCAGAATAAACACATCCACTAGCAGTCCCAAGGCTAAAATCATACCCACTTGCACCATACTGTTGAGGGTATTACCAAACAACCACAGAACTGCGATCGCGCCTAAAAAGGTGAGGGGGATCGAAAGACCTGCGATAATTGCTTCACGCCAAGTGAGAGCTAATAACAAGACGACAAAGACCCCTACTACTCCTTGTAAAGCATTGCTGAAGAGGTCTGTGAGTTCTTCATTAATTGTATCGCCATCGGTGTTGATTACCTTGTACTCCATGCCGTGGGGCCAGATACTGGGGTTTTGTTTTGCCTCTTCAATGGCTGCTAGGGAATTCTTAATTACCTGAATGGTGTCTGAACCTGGTACTTTGACCACATCCACGTTAATTACTGTCTGAAACTCCCGCTGCTCAGAACTAATAAAGGCACGATTCCTTTCCCGTTCTAAATCCCGGCGCACTTCGGCAATTTCCCCTAGTAGTACCACTCTGCCATCGGAACCACCAAGACGAGCCACTGGCAAACTCCGCAAATCCTCTAGGGTGCGGTATCTACCGTACAAACGCACCTGAGTCCCAATTTCGTCACTCTCCACCTGGTCCCAAGGAGTATCCCGATTACCGTTCTGGATGGCATTGCTTACCTGAGTTGAAGAGATACCGAGGGTGAGCAGACGATAGGGATTGAGCTGTACATGGATCACTTCCTCCCGTTCCCCAACTAAGTCCACCTTTCTGACGTTAGGGACTTTTTCCAATAAGTCTTCAATTTCCTGAGCCGCACTACTTAACACCGCCATATCAATGTCGCCAAACAGGCCAATGGTGAGTATGGGGGTATCTTGAACAGAAACTTGCTCTACTTTAGGTTGTTCCGCCTCACTGGGTAACTCCGGCTTAGCTTCATCCACTTCAGCTCTCACTAAGGCGATAGACTCAGTAACTGGTGATTCAGCAGAGAATTCCACATTAATCAGGGACATACCCTCAAAGGAGGCACTGCTGAGGTCTTTGAGACCTTTGAGAGATTTTAGTTCTTTTTCAATCTTGTCAGTAACCTGATTTTCGATAGTTTCCGGATCCGCACCCCCCCAAACCGTCTGAACCGATGCGATCGCTATATTAATATCCGGGTCTCCTTCTTTCACCATACTGGCTGCCCCCAGCAAGCCCCCAATTACTAGCAACACACACAACAAAATGGCGAATACTGTATTGAGGAAGAAGAATTTCGTTAGGGGAGAAGCTTGACTCACATCTGGGGCATGATGTCCTGTTCCGTGACCATTTTCCTGATGGTCTTCAGTTGGAGCTGTTTCTAGTGGAGTTAGCGGTTCGCTCATGACTAGTTACTCAATGGGAGAAGAGTTTCCTTCATTTGTCAATGTTAATGCACCAAAAAGGGGACAAGGGGGACGAGGGGGACAAGGAGGACAAGGAGGACAAGGGGGACAAGAGGGAGATAATATTTGTAGAGAGCGCAAACCTTTCTTTACAGCGCTTTGCGCTGTAACAAAGTACAGCAGACAAAAGTCCCCCTTTCCAAGGGGGATTTAGGGGGATAAACAATGTACCTCATAGCA
>JAAHHL010000443.1 GCA_010672185.1 Caldora sp. SIO3E6
TGAGGGCAGAAGGAAAGAAGGTTCTAAGGCTTTAAGGCTCTAAGGTTGGAGGTAGTGTTTCTGTCATTCGTAGGGGGTGGCAATCGCCGCCCGTGGGGCGGCTCTTGAGAAACTAAAAATGACAGCGAGATGCCTGAATTACTTAATATGAAACGTTTGCTGACTTCTTTTTAGGCAAGGAAAACTCTTGTTCCTCCTGCCTCCTGCCTCCTGCCTCCTGCCTCCTGCCTTCTAATGCTCATTACTTCGTATTCGACATTTTTAGCTGTGCCACGCCACTACACCATAATGCTGTTATTTTTAAGATTCAGGATAGCTTGCTCGACTAGATAGGGACACCCACCTCGCACCATGTCCATAAGCCGCTGTACTTGCTCACAAGTCCAATTGAGTCCATGACGCTGTGCCAATTCTTTTACCTGTTGTGAAGTAAAATCTGGCAACTCAATGGGGAGTCCTACATTAAACGGTGATTTGTTAATATTGAGGGTGATATAAACTTCCTTGGAATGTGCCACTACCAACCGCAGTCGTTCCCAGATAGGATTAGTCCTGGCTAGTTCATGCCAAGAGCGCAGTAGTTCAAAGAATGTTGGAGCAACTTCGAGACACGGAAATACCCGCTCCACTCCATCTAAGCAGAGAACTAAGGGAGTATTGGCTTGCGCCAGTAGATATTCCTGAAAATAGTCCGTACTGTTTACCTTACTAGAGTACATTTCCTCATCCCAATAATCAGTAATTCTATTGGGCAATTCCATGCTGTGGCTAACGTTGATGCAAAACCACCTCAAAAAATAATTGGGGCTAGTAAAATCTGTCTTACCCGCCGAATGCAGGTTTAAATATGCTGTTCTATAATTATGCTCCCTTGCGCGATCGCGAATCCACGCCATCAGGGAAGTTTTACCCATAAAATTAGGAGCCTTAATCCGAATCAGGGAACCTGGTTGCAAGATTTCTTGATAACACAACGATTCGATATCAGGGCGTTCTACATAAACAGAGAAGCCACAACCGGAAATCTCTTTCCAGTCAACTTCTAAGTGTTCACTAATGTCAACAAAAATCTGATAGTCTACGGGTTTGCCATTGAGGTAGGAACTGAGGGTACTCAAACATATCCCTAAAGCCTCAGCTAAATCCTGCTGGCGAGCATAACCCATTTCCTTAACGGCTGATTTGACTTGTGGGATGTAATTTTGGTGAACTTTGAGGGAACGTGAGGAGCGTGACATAGCTAATTATCGGAGAAAACTACTGAAATCATAACTATTTTTGTTGATCAAAGAGTGAAAGTCAGTTATAAGTCAGCAATTAGTTAAGCTAAGATGCATCTCATTTGCACCAAATTCTCTTCAGTAGTTATCAGTGGAACAGGCATCCTGCCTGTCATGCAGTTTTGCACTAAATTCTCTTCAACAGTTATGAGTGGAACAGGCATCCTGCCTGTCATCGACTCTCCACTCAAATCGGTAAGTTTTCTCAAAAGTATTGATTTGCTCAACCCAAACCTACAAAATTTGCGCGATCGCACTACTGACGATATGACTCCACCGATTGATTAGTGGGGGATGATCGCATTAGAATAATATTGCTTAGCAAGACCAAAGCTCAAAGGAAGGGGATAATGATCCATTCTGAAATCGTTAATGTAACACCAGACGTAATGAGTGGTACGCCGGTTTTTGCTGGAACACGAGTACCTGTACAAACATTGCTCGATTATTTGAAAGCAGGAGAATCCATTGATGATTTTCTCGAAGGATTTCCCACAGTTAAGCGAAAACAGGTGATCGCATTCTTGGAAGCTGCTGAAGCGCAGATTGTTAAGCTGGTTGCGTAGTATGAAGATTTTGCTGGATGAGTGTATTGACAGAAGGTTGGCAACGCAGCTGTCTGGGCATGAAGTTAAAACTGTGTCACAGATGGGTTGGGCTGGGATCAAAGATGGAGAACTTTTACGCTTAACTGAAGGTGAATTTGAGGTTTTGATCACGGTGGATCGGAATTTGCCTTTTCAGCAAAATTTGGCAGTCTTAGATTTAGCAGTTTTGGTGTTGCAAGTACCTTCTAATCGATTAGCAGATCTTCAAGTATTAGTACCTAAAATTTTGGCAATTGTTGACGTAGCACCTAAGGGAACAGCCACAGTAGTTAGTGAATAATACCATTTTTTGAGAGTTATTACAGAAGCAGTTTCCTGTGGAACAGGCATCCTGCCTGTCATGCAGTTTTGCACTAAATTCTCTTCAGCAGTTATGAGTGGAACAGGCATCCTGCCTGTCATCCACTCTCCCCTCAAATTGGTAAGTTTTCGGCGAGAATTCAATCAGCAGTTATGAGTGGAACAGGCATCCTGCCTGTCATCCGCTCTCCCCTCAAATTGGTAAGTTTTCTCCAAAGTATTAGACGCGCGATCGCGATTCCAAGCCATCAGTGAAGTTTTGTCCATAAAATTAGGAACCTTAATCCGAGTCAGGTAACCAAGTTTCAAGATTTATTGATAACACAACGATTCGATGGGAGAGCGGATGTAGCTCTTGTAGTGTAACAATACTAAAATTAACTCAGTAAAATTACTTAAAATCACTACAGTCAATTAATTCAGTAAAATCACCGATGCTCTAATCCTGAAGATATATTTAGAATGGAGTAGCTTTATTTGATTAGAGTTGGCCAAACAAGAGTTTTGCTAACAGTAGGTGCGTAATACAAGTAAAACAATATTGGACTTTTGTGCATCTCCATTGTCTATTATCTCTTCTCAGTAGCATTTACTTAATGGAGCATGTACTTGTTTCATACTCTGGGTTTTTCTGCCAAATTTGTTGATGTAATTTGTAAATTACGCATTTTTACGGATGATTTATCAGTTTCTTAGACAAAGAAACTAGTGTTGGGTTTCGCTGATTACAAGGGCTGGTAAGGTTTTCAAGATTGCTCGTAGCTCAACCCAATCCACAAGATTTGCGCTCACATTACAGGTGATCGCTCTAGGGTATGAGCACTCTTAGTAAATGCTTCGCAAGTCAAAGTTGGTCAACAACAAAGACAACTATCTTGCTGAGCAATTGTTAAGCACCCACACAGAATTATTTGCCTATTCTCGAGCACTGTTAACCTTATCTTGTCAGGCTTTGAGTTTTGGCAATGTGTAATTAATTTTGTGTACCTGCTTATAATAAGTCAAAAAGTAAGGTTGAGTGAGGACGTACTCCTGAGTCAGAGGGTGGCAATACCGGAAGCCAAAGTCTAACAACTATAGGCTTTGATGAAGAAATAGCTTATCAGTTGAGAATTTAAGGAAATAACGATGAGCAATCACCAGAGGCTGGCTGACTTGAAGAATAATCTAAGTTTACTATACAAAAAGTTGGGATACTTTGAAAATGAGTTGATTGAGCGCGATAGTCCTGCGGCTAAATTCGAGTTGGAACAGAAGATTAAGCGAGAAATTCTCCCCGAAATTCACCGCTACGAAGCAGAATATTGGGAGTTGTACCCAACTGAAGCCATTATTATCTCAGACGAGGAAGCAGAAACCCAATTACTTAAGGTAGAACAAGCGGTTGCATCTTTTGAATCTATTCCTCCTATTGAGTATCCCTCTGAACTAGTGTCGCTACTGCAAGACATCCGAGCGAAGTTGGATGAGGGAGAGAAAGCCGCATCTGCTAAGTTAAAAGTTGCACTGCCGCTGATTCCTGCGATCGCTTCTTACGAGTTGGAAATGGATACAGAAGGTTTCATGTTCAAAGCTTGGAAGTCAATCAAGGGAATTGTGCGGAGATGAGGTATGTCAAGTGAAAGCCAAGAGAATGAAGAAAATGGACTTCAAAATGCACTTGTAAATTGGAAAAAAAAACGTGCCAAATTCGAGCGTGAGCTATCAATAACTGCCGATCCACAGCAAAAATTTGAGCTACCAGACAGGATTAAGGAGTGTAAAGAACATATCCAAAGATTAGAGTTAGAGATATTAATAGAAGAACGAAAAATACCAAGCTTAGGAGCAAAGCCAAGAAAAGATATCTCCCGGCTCTTATCCGGACAAGAATTGAAAGATGCAATCAATTTATTAAAAAATAATGGAATTGAAATTGGAGATTTTAATCGTAATTTCTTCATTAAAAGCCTAGTTTGGGATACGCAAAGACCGAAAAAAAAAGTTTTCAGCCAGTGCTGGGTTGGTAACGAGGCTTTGCTAAAGCCACCCTATAGCAAGGCAATGAAAGCATGGTCAGATTCTCAGGCTCAGAAGAATAAGTCATTATTGCACGGCTATTTGCTTCAAGGAACAATTGATTGGGCAGGTGGTAATAGCTTAAGTGAAGGAGATAGAGACTTTATAATTGATAGTTTGGTAGGAGATATGGATAAATATAAAACAAGCTCAAAAAATGAAAAAGAATATGTGTATGAAACACTAAAAATTTTCTGGACAAAATTAGAAAATAAATGTGACAATCCTTACAAAGTTGCTCAAGAAATACTTTCTTGGACAGAATGCCAACCTTTTTTTACTGAAAAAATTTGTAGAATTATTTCCAACAATGAATCTAAAATCAATCAAGGAGAAGAAAAAGAAAAAACAGCTCTGATTGTAGAAACATACTTTAACCAAGATTCTGAAGATCAGGAAATTGCTAGTCATTTAGATAGAATTTACTCTCTACTTATTGACAATAAAAATCATGATTCTTTCTGGTTATTGTTCAGCTACAGAAAAATTTTAAAAGAACAAGAAATTGAAAAAATAGTTATTAATGATAAGATTAAAGCCAGCCTAAACCTTCTGCAAGAATCTGGATTGGTTGTTAATCAGCACAGTAAATTACAAATTCATAACTGTATCTATCAATCTATTTTCAATGAAGATTGGCTTGAAAAGCATATTCTATATTCACGACCTGATCCACAATATGCCAAAAAGTTTCTAAATTGGTTGGATTCTAACTGTCAGGATAATACCCAGCTACTGAACCAACAAGAAACGCAAGAAGCTATCAAATGGGCACAAGAAAATGGGAATAAATTAACTTCTCAAGAGCATAAATTTATCAGTTTTTCATTTCTTTTATAGTAAAAATTATGTTTTTTACTTGAATAGTGTAGTTTTTTAAGGAAGATATTATGAATATTCTACTAGAAGTTTCAGATAATTTTATAAACAAAAATGAAGTAAAGCAAATAGTATACAATCCCATTAGTGTAATATCCCAAGTAATATTTTGGACAAATAAAGAACCTGAGATGACTGAAATAATTCTTAGTTTAATAATAAAAAATGATTTTCAAATTCTTAATGGGGAAGAAGAAGATAAGGTTAAATACTTTGTTCAAAATAACATCATAAAAAATTGGCAAAATAGTGAATCAGCACCAGCACAACATCTGAAGACAATTCATGATCAAATTATCAAACATCAGCACAAGACCAAAATTTTGTTAAAACTGTACCAGGTTTTATTTTCAGAAAAAATACTAACAGATGACAGTTTAGAAGTACAAGCTTTGCTACAATCGAAGCTACTAGTTACTGAAGATGGACAGCTAAAAGTTCACAACCCTATATATAAAGCTGTTTTTAATCAAGAATGGGTAGAAAAAGAGTTGAAGTATATAAATAACCCAAAACCTTATTCAGAGAATACTAAAAATAAAAAATATATAGAGAATTTTCTTAAAGTTCTCTATAGTATCCCAGCCAAGTTCTATCCATTTCCCATTATTATATTTTTACTTTTGTTTTTAGGAGTTAGTTTTCCCAAGTTGAAAGAATGGATAGTCAGCACAACTCAGATTGTTCCAGATGAAATTCAACCAGGAGATGAATCTATACAGAAGCCAATTAGTGCTGGAGAAAGGATTTTAATAACAACAGAGGAGGTTGGCCAGGAAAATCTTCAATTCCGAGAAGCTAAAAAGAGCGGAGTAGAAGCAATGGCTAGCGGAAATTACCAGTTAGCAGTCAACTACTTTGAAGAAGCACTCCAACATTATCGCAACGCACCTGAGACCCTGATTTACCTGAATAATGCTCGCAGTGAAGCTAAAAATCAACCAACCTACACAATTGCGGCAGCAGTGCCTATTACCCAAGATCTAGCAGCAGCACAGGCAATGTTGCGTGGAGTTGCTCAAGCTCAACATCAGCTCAATGAAGCTGGAGGAATTAACGGAGTTCTGCTTAAGGTAGTGATCTCTGACGATGGTGATAACCC
>JAAHHL010000444.1:0-814 GCA_010672185.1 Caldora sp. SIO3E6
TGTACCGGTAATGACTCCCTCGATGGTGGTTCCGGCAACGACTCCCTTGATGGTGGTTCCGGTAATGATACTTTACTAGGTCAAGGAGGAGCAGATACCTTAATTGGTGGTAGTGGTAATGATTTCCTCGACTCCGACACTCTCGGAACCCTCGATACCATTGGTGACTTCCTGGATGGCGGTTCCGGCGATGACACACTTCGGGGTGAAGCTGGTAACGATACTCTACTCGGTGGTTCCGGCAATGACAATCTCAATGGCGGTTCCGGCAATGATATTCTCAATGGCGGTTCTGGAACCGACACCACCAATGGTGGCGCTGGTAACGATACCGTAATTGACGACGATTTTGTGAATTTTGACATCCATAATGGTGGCTCTGGTATCGACACTATCGATTACTCTAATGTCACATTTGCTCCAGGCTCAGTAACCATTAATCTGGCAACAGGAACCACCTCTGTCTCTGGCGGTAATACGGAAACTATTCTCAACTTCGAGAATGTGGAAGGCTCTCAGGGTAGTGAGACAATTATTGGTTCTAGTGTCGCCAACAGACTTGATGGTAATGGTGGTAATGATACTCTACTAGGTCAAGGGGGAGCCGATACCTTGATTGGTGGTAGTGGTAATGATTTCCTCGACTCTGATACCTTAGGAACCCTTGATACCATTGGTGACTTACTTGATGGTGGTTCCGGCAATGACACACTGCAGGGTGAAGCTGGTAACGATACTCTACTCGGCGGTTCCGGCAATGACATTGTCAATGGCGGTGCTGGTAATGATTCCCTAGATGGCGGTGCTGGTAACG
>JAAHHL010000444.1:914-6224 GCA_010672185.1 Caldora sp. SIO3E6
GATGGTGGTTCCGGCAATGACACACTGCAGGGTGAAGCTGGTAACGATACTCTACTCGGCGGTTCCGGCAATGACATTGTCAATGGCGGTGCTGGTAATGATTCCCTAGATGGCGGTGCTGGTAACGACTCCTTGAATGGTGGTTCCGGTAATGATACCCTACTAGGTCAAGGGGGAGCCGATACCTTGATTGGTGGTAGTGGTAATGATTTCCTCGACTCTGATACCTTAGGAACCCTCGATACCATTGGTGACTTACTCGATGGTGGTTCCGGCAATGACACACTGCAGGGTGAAGCTGGTAACGATACTCTACTCGGCGGTTCCGGCAATGACATTGTCAATGGCGGTGCTGGTAATGATTCCCTAGATGGCGGTGCTGGTAACGACTCCTTGAATGGTGGTTCCGGTAATGATACCCTACTAGGTCAAGGGGGAGCCGATACCTTGATTGGTGGTAGTGGTAATGATTTCCTCGACTCCGACACTTTAGGAACCCTCGATACCATTGGTGACCTTCTTGATGGCGGTTCCGGCAATGACACACTTCGGGGTGAAGCTGGTAACGACACTCTACTCGGTGGCACTGGCAATGATGTACTCACCGGTGATGATTCGACAATCAATTTTGGTAACGATAGCCTTGATGGTGGTTCTGGAAATGATATCCTCACTGGCGCAGGTGGTAACGATACCCTAGTGGGAGGCTTTGGCTCAGATACTCTTAACGGTACCAATAGTATCCTCGACGGTGCTGGTGAAATTGATATCCTTAATCCTGGTGATTTTGGTGCCAGCGATCTCATTATCCTCGGTACGAGTGGCTCCATCTATTACAATGGCCCTGGTGTAGATTACGCAGTAATCGACAATTTCGACAGGTTTAACTTCTTTGGTGAAACAGACTCCGACAAGCTCCAAATTTCTGGTTCCTTGTCTGACTACGACTTAACCTCCTTCACTGGTACAGTATCTGGTGTTTCTATTACCGACGGTACTCGCATCAGCTTAGGTGCAGAGGTCATTGCTTATGTCGATTCTAGTGGTTTACTGACTTCTGCTGACTTTATCAGTGTTTAAAGTTGTCAAGTTCTTGAACTAGAGAGATACTCTTTGATCGAGAAGTTCCACATTGTAGAGACGTTGCAGACAACGTCTCTCTTTTGATACAAAAATTCTCAATTGAGACAGCCCTTTAATTGAATTCGACCTTCCCTACACCCTAAATTAGGTATTCTGTAGGGTGCCGTTAGCGAAGCGTAACGCACCATTAGGGAACTCCAAGAAATAAATTATTCTCCTAACTCAAAAAATTGGACGGCAACGTTTTATAGTAAGAAGGGAATTGGGACAAAACATCAAATTTTGTCCCAAGTACAAATCCTACTTTTGTCAGCTTTTTGGGAAACACCGTGGTGAATTTGGAGAAAATCACATGAAAAAAATGCTCAAAGTCTTGCAAACTCTGGCAATTGCTCTGATCATGTCCGTAACTCTATGGGGAAATCCTTGGATGGTATCCCCAGCAGCAGCTCAATTCGGATGTGATACACCGTATGTACCACTTCTACGGGAAAATGGCTGGGTGATACGGATGAACGTACCTGATCAGGAAGAGGCTATGGATTTTTACGGGAATATCATGGGTCTGACATGCAATCCCACATTTTTCTCACCCGACTTCTGGGCTGAATTTTATTCCGAAGATGATCCAGACACAAGCATAGGACTTTCTTCAAATCCCTACGAACCATTTGAACCAAAGACAGTTACAACACAGATTGTCCCTGATCTAGCTGCTGCTTGTATAAACCTTAAGCAAAACGGAGTGCCTATCACTGATAGCGAATATGTTGGCTTTGGTGTATGTTTGGCTTCCTTCCAGGATTTTTTCGGAAATGAATTGGCTTATCGCCAAGAGAAATGGAACTCACCGCAAGAGCCAGAGTTTCTCTGTGAACGGATCATTTATGAAGAATGTTCCCCTGGATTCTAAGCCTCAAAAAGTAAATATTACTGCCAAAAGCCGTAGGGCAGGTTTTGATAGCCAGTTTCTGGTAAAGTAGCGAAAAATTTCCCTACACCCACCCCTACGAATTGGTGTACATTTGAGGCAATATCGCCAGCCTTAGTGGCGTGACACAGCTAAAATGATGGAATTAGATGTAGGTTGGGTCGAGGCAACGGAGCGGGCTGTGTTGGGTCTCGCTATCGCTCTACCCAACCTACATTTAATATTAATACCTAAAACCCCATACCTAACTAGGGTTTGCTGAATAAGTAATGAGTAATGAGTAATGAGTAATGAGTGAAGAGTTAATTAGGGATTCCGGGAGTGAAAGTACGAGATTTTTGCTCAATTTGATTCAATAGTGCAAGGATTTTGAGCCAAAAGATCCTATAACCTTGCACTTTTTGGACTAATAAACAGCATCAAACCCTTGATGTGTATAGGTTTGTGATTTATTCAGCAAACCCTAACTAGGGCTTGCTGAATAAGTGCGCAAGCTATACCAGATAAGGCTTTCAGCCGTTAATAAGCCAAGTCTTGTACAAGGAAATGTATCAAATGGGCTCAAAAAGCTGGCATTGTTGTGGAAAATCCCTGGGTAATCTTCAAGCTGAAAGCTGAAAGCTGACGGCTGAAAGCTAAAACCTAACACCTAACACCTAACACCTAACACCTAACTAATAGCTACCAAACTCTTGACCTTGATTAACCAGACGGGGCAACACGCCAGCTTCACTATCCCAGAGGCGCAGAGTTGTGCCAAAGGTTTCTAAGACAGGTTCTCCCAAAGTTTCCAACAGATCGTGAAACTTAGCAATTTCTATATCACTTGGTAATTTGGGACTATAAAGTAGATGCAGCCAAATTCGGTGGTTTTGGGCTAAGATTTCCCTTAGTTGATCGGCATTAGTCACTACAGTACCTCCTTCCCAGCGATCGACTAACTGTCCATTGCGCCAATAAACAGCATCAAAGAAAGACATCCGATGGGGAATAAAATAGTCCGCTCCTCCGAGAGCATTTGAGTGAACCGAAGGTACATTGGAGATAACGATATCCCCTGGTTGTTGGTGATTTTTGATATATTCATTTACTTGAATATGGCGAGGTGTAATGGAATCTTGATAGCTGCTGAGTACCCTGAAGGGTTCGATATTGAACAACAAGAGGGCGAGTACGCTACTAATGATGATTAGTTTAAAGGGCAGTAAATTACCGAAAATTTTGGTCAGTTTTTTTCCTAAGATTTCTGCTAGGTGGCAAGCACTGTAAATCGACAGCAGTACAAAGAGAGGGTAGAGGGGATAAGTATACCTAGACCCCTCAAAGAGGACTATAAGTGTTACAAAAGCAATGTTAATTACAACTATACTGTATACAAATAATTTAACCTTGTCCTTGCGCAGTAAAAAGTAAACTAATCCTGCCAAGTAAAAGACAGTATAAATAACCTTCATGCGGTTAAAACCCACAAAGAAATCGGTAATATAATAAGTAACATCTCCCGACAAGTATAGCTTGAGATAGTTGGTGGTTAAAGATGAGAGTCCTGGTATTTCTGTCAAGCATTTAATCATCACAAAAATACCATCATAGAAGTAGATAAAGGCCATCAAAGAGGCCGCTAAGAGTAATCTCCAGTCGTGAGCAGAACGGAAAGGTAGATAGAAGTAAAAAGCACCGATAGCTAAAGTTGGTAATAAAGTAATCGTCACCTCCTGAGTGAGTAACATTAAAGTTAGACTGACAAAACAAAGAGCTTGATAAGCAACCTTGCGGCCAGTAATAAATCCCGGTAAAAATGCCCAAAAGCCTAAGAGATAGAGGAATTGATTAATCTGATAGAAGCGGATATTACGGGAGTACCAAATTTCCCAAGGGTCGATGGCTAATACGGCGGTAATTAACAAAGCAATCCAGACTTTGCCGCTGATTTGCTTAGCTAAAAAGTAAACCACGGCTAAGGTTGCTGTACCTAACAGGACAGAGAATAAAGCAGCATTAAAATCCGAATCTCCCACTAACCACAGCCAAGCTGCCAAGGCATAATGGTAAAAAGGCCCTCGTGTATACCAAATTTCTGAAGTGGAAATCGGTGCGCCAGTACGCAAGATACCCCTCACACAGTCTAGGGAAACATTGGCATCTGGATCTAAATCAACAAATCCCAGGCGATATATTCTTAACCCAAAACCGACAATCAGAATACTAGCAAAAACCCACCAATGACTAAGGTGCTTTTTCCAATTATCGAAGAGCAAAACAATTGAATTGTATAACCGGGGTTTCACTGATGAATTATCCCCCAAATGCTTTGCACCTAAATCCTTAACCAGAACTCCTGCCTCCTGCCTCCTGCCATCTGCCTCCTGACTTCTGCCTCCTGCCATCTGCCTCCTGCCTCCTGCCATCTGCCTCCTGCCTCCTGCCTCCTGCCTCCTGCCTCCTGCCTCCTGCCTCCTGCCTCCTGCCATCTGCCTCCTGCCTCCTGCCTCCTGCCTTCTAAGTAAACTCCACAACAAAGTTAACGAAACAATTACCACAAATCCCGCTAGGATTAGCCGATTACTTTGAGAGCCAGCAAATTGCAAAGCTAATTCAGCTTCACCATAACGGTGTTTGAGTAAACCAATGGCGATTAAAAATAGGGTTCCTGGTAGTAGTAATATGGTTCCTGCAGCCAAACTATCCCAAAAGCGATCGCGCGTATCCAATTGTTGTAAATTTTGTTTTAAGTCATGAGTCCTGCGATCGCTTCGTGCCTCTTGCCTTCTGCCTCCTGTTCCCCTCCTGGGAGGGGTTAGGGGTGGGTTCTGCCTCCTGCCTCCTGCCTTCTGCCGCGCTGCACTAGCTTTCCGACTTCTGCCACTAGTCTTCTGCCCCCAGCCTACTGCCTTCTGCCTCCTTTTCCCCTCCAGGGAGGGGTTCGGGGTGGGTTCTGCCTCCTGCCTTTTAAAGAACCATAAACCCAGACTCCAAGTCCCAACCAAGACAAAGAATATACCTCCTAAACACCAAAGTAGCTGATGCCACAGATACTTGGGATAGTTCAGCAAAGCAGCATCACCCTCAAATTGACGCTTAAATTCCGGTAAGTGAGGCTGCCTCAAAAACGTTGCTGACTGTACTAATTCTGTTTCTTGAGAATAGACGCGGAGAGATTGATTTTCCTTCGTAGTGGTGAATAATTGCTCATCAGGATTGCCTACTGCCACCTGCCACCTGCCTCCTGCCACCTGCCACCTGCCTCCTTCTGCCACCTGCCACCTGCCTCCTTCTGCCACCTGCCACCTGCCTCC
>JAAHHL010000445.1 GCA_010672185.1 Caldora sp. SIO3E6
TTTCTAACATTATTCAACCAGATTTAATCTTAGGTTCTGCTCCAGAAGCTCCTTTGGGGTCTTTGGCTGGTACATTACTCCCTTGGGGCTCATAGGTTAGTTGCTGACGCCCATTGCGAATTACCCGGAGCATATCATTCAACTGCTGCTCAATATTGATGAGTACTGAATCAGCATAGTCATCAGCACCATTTTGAATGTCCTCACATTCTGTTATGGCATGTTGACGCATTTGCTCTAATTCTTGCTTGGCTTGCAGGCGCATCCTGTCAATTTCAGCCAGAGTTTGCTGCTTAAGGGTTTCGCACTCTTGGCTCACTTGTTTACGAATTTGGTTAGCCTCAAGTTCTGCCTGTTGAATTATGCCCATTTCATCTAAAAGCTGATCCGCACGTCGCTCAGCTACGTCCACAATTTCCTGGGCATAATCTTCAGCTTGCACAAGTATATCTTCCCTCTCCTGCACCAGCTCTTCTGCTGCCTTAAAAGCATGAGGCAGATTTTCCCGCACCAAATCCAGCTGAGCCAGAAATATCTCCTCATCAACCAAAGTGCGCTTTGTCAGGGGGATGTGGGGACTCTCAAACAGCATATCCTCCAGCCGATTAAGTTCTTGCTGGATATCTATACCCCGCTCGGCATTCGGAGGTGGTTCACTCGGTTGATTGGGGTTTGACGCTCTTGGCGTTGCTACCGCTGTGCTATCGGTTTTGGGAGAGTCTATTCCAGGGGAGTCTCGGTGTAACATTGGCAAAGATCAAGGGCAACCTGCTGAGGAACAAGATGAGCGACAGAGCCACCAAATTTGGCAACTTCTTTCACTACGCTACTACTTAAAAAACTATATTCGTTAGAAGTGGCTAGAAAAACCGTTTCAATCTCATTCCAGAGAGTTTTATTGGTGTGAGCCATTTGAAGTTCCCCTTCAAAGTCTGACAGTACCCGTAGTCCCCGCAACAACACTTGAGCATTTTTCAGTTTGGCATACTCCACAGTCAGACCAATAAAGCTATCTACCTCTACATTAGTTAAATGTTGTGTAGATAGGCTAATTTGCTCAATTCTTTTCTGTACAGTAAATAGGGGAGATTTACTAGGATTGCGCAGTACTGCCACAATTACCTGATCGAAAAGCTTACAGCCACGCTCTATGATATCGAGGTGTCCTAGGGTAATGGGATCAAAGCTACCTGGATAAATTGCAATCACGGGGAAGGCATTACAGAAAATTAGCAGATTGACAATCCCCATCTATGCAAGATCGGGGAATCTAAGTTTGCCTAGTAAAGAAGGCAAGCCAGATTGCTTCTGCACCTAATAGTTTTTAGGTTCAGGAAACTTGGTCACTAGTTCAGTATAGTTGCTTTTTGGCAAATCTTGAGCCCTCAAGGGTGACAACACAGTTAAAAGTTGTCTTCTTTTTTCCCTACACCCTACACCCGAGTGAACGAAATTTTGGGTGGGATTTCTTGAGCTTTGTGTCCAAAAATTATAAGTTATCTCTTCTCCCTCAGCTCCCTCAGCTCCCTCAGCCTCCTCAGCTCCCTCAGCTTCCTCAGCTCCCTCAGCTCCCTCAGCCTCCTCAGCTCCACACCCATCTATCTTATCAGCAATAATTGTGCTTGCTCTCAGGACAAACTAAGGTTGCGAGATTTTAATCTTAGGTAAGCTCAGCTTTCCCAAGAACCAATGACCAACCACAAAAGACCACGTTTTTGGCTAGCGATCGCTCTTGGAGTCTTTATCCTAGTTTGTCTTTTGGAGCCGCTACAAGCTTTATTCAATCAAGCCTTACTAGTTAACCAGTTGGAAGGATTGGGGTACTCAGCAGTTTTTTTGTTTATCTTGGTGTACTCCATTGCTACTGTACTGGGTGTTCCTGGTACTATCCTCACTATTGCTGGCGGTGGAGTATTTGGTTTATTTTGGGGTACGCTTTGGTCTGTAGTTGGGGCAACTTTGGGAGCGATTGGAGCCTTCTTGTTAGCGCGTTATTTACTCAGGGATTGGACTAAGAGTCGATTTAGGCGTCACAAAGCTTTGGTAAGTTTCCATCAAGCAGTTTTGCACAAGCCTCTAGCTTTTGTATTAGCAGTGCGCTTTGCCCCTATCTCTCCTTTCAATATAGTAAATTTTCTGTTTGGTTTAACAGCAATTGACCTGCGCAATTATGCTACAGGCACCTTTTTTGGCATTATTCCGGGAACTTTGGCTTATACCTGGCTGGGAGTGACAGGGGAGGAAGTATTGCAAGGAGGCGATCGCTTACCCTTCTTCCTGGCACTGGGTATGCTGACTCTACTTTCATTGTTACCAATGTGCCGGTCGCATAAGGGCACTTAAACTGCAAGCAAAGACTATGATCGAAACTACTGTAAATGAATCAAGTTATAGCTAGAATTTTTGGGGAGTGTGCCTGTACAATCGATAAAAACTATACCTGCTCCCAGTTGTTCCAGGATTGCACTGCTGCCAGTTTCGAGTTATGCTTTGAGGGGTTGATTTATTTCAACCTGTTTATTTCTAACAAGGAGGTATTAGTCTCTAGTTGAGACTTAACCAACTTCTAGAACTTAACAGTATGTGAGACTATGGTAGGTATCTTTTTAAGTTGGAACGGTGACGCTGGTAGGGAAATTGCCAAAACATTACGAGACTTGCTCCCAATATATCTGCATGGCTCAAGTCCCTTCATGTCTGAAATTGATATTGAGAAGGGTAGTCAATGGAGAGATACTCTAGACAGCATACTTAGAGAGACTAGCTATGGGATGTTTATCCTAACACCCGAAAATACTGTACAAGTATCAGAATGGATGGCATACGAAGCTGGTGCAGCTATCGCAACAAAAGGTAAAAAGATTAATGTTTGTACTCTTTTGTTTGATGTACAGCCTACCTCTATGCCGCAATACTTAGTAAATTTTCAATTTTCTAGCTTTCAGGAGGAAGACTGGAAAAAGCTTTTTCGTCAGATTTATGATGAACTACAACATAATTTTGAAGAACCCAATATAAAAGGAAATCGCTCTGAACAATTTGACAGAGCGTTCAATTTATTTTGGGAGTACTTTAGAAAAAAAGTTGAAAGCACACTACAAGAAATTAAACCATCTTCTAAAGATAGTGTACATGATGAAAATTGGAGAGATGGAAAAGCATTTTCGATCAACGACCCAGAAATGATAAAAGTAGAAAGAGCACTACATGAGTTTAGTAGCTTTGTTGCAAAAATTCCGAGTATTGAAACGAAAATAGATGATTTATTTAACCAGGTTATTAATTTTCAGTCTCGTCTTGCACCGCCATTACGTGAAACAGGACTTCTAACTAGTGGGAAATCTAATAGCGGGAGCAAAGACCGCTATGATCCATCTTCCTTGCGCCGTCTTCAAAATATTGTAATCAGTATTGAAAGGGATGGTCTGCTTGATGACGAAAACCTTAAGGAGTTGAAATCTGCACTTGAAGAGTTAACCTAATATTTACACTCCCCCAACTCTAGCTAATTTGATTACTCTACAGACGAAAACATTTCTAAGAGGAGCAAAAAAATGAACACAAAAAGGATTCAACCTAAAGATGTAGATGGCTATCTAGCTCTAAAAGATCTTGCACAAGCTTTATGTGACGAGCCTAATAATGTAGATGGTATTTTAGTTCTTTGCCCTAAGAGTGATGAACCAATTTTTCTTGTTGTTTGCACTTCGCAAAATTTTCAAGGAGTTGATAATGATGCTCTTGGTGGGCGTATTCTTGAGGTAATAAGATTTTCGGATAATTTAGTTATTAGTCATGAAAACTTCAATCCAGGCAATATCAAATCAATTGTTTACGAGTTTGATGATCTGGTCTTTGTTGTTTATAAAGTTAGAGGAGACAATCTTCAAGATGTATATCTAGTTCTTGTAAATACAAAGGATAAAGATTTAGGAGCTTTTAATGCAAATCGTGGTCGAGTTCGTGCCCAAATGGAAGTTGCTATCAAGAGAATGGGATTACTGAATTGAATAAAAAGCTTTTAACGTTCTATAGAAAAAGATTACCAGCACTCGCAGAGTATAAATTAACTTGGGCTAATCAAGGATAGTGACAAATTTTATGCAAAGTTTTTGAGTGAAAATAGCTCTAGTTTTTAGACATATATGATTTATCCTAACTTGGCGCAGCGGGTCATCATTGGCATCAAAAAACAGCCGCTAAAACTACTGACAAGTATATTTTTAGCATATGCTGCTATCTGGACAATTTTAGAACCTATTATTGGAATTGTCCCAAATGCAGCACAATCCTTTTCAGGAGACGTGAAGTTTTTTACTTTGATTGTGATTAGTTTGTGTATAGGCTTTTATAGAAATGCTGTTCCCAATTCAATAAATATTAAGCATGGAAATTATTCTATAGTTATTCTATTTGGTGATTTGTTTTCATGTAATGGGTTTAAAGTTATTCCTGTGAGCCGTTATTTCTTTGAAACTCAAGTTGTACCAACAAGTTTGCAAAGTAAAATAATTCAGATGTTTGTACAAAGTAGAGAAGGTGACAAAGGGTTTTCACTTTATAATCAATCGCTATCTAGTGCTTTACAGAGTACAGCATATGAGGAGAGACATAGAGGTGCAACTAACCAGAAGGAAAGGTATTACCCTTTAGGCGCTACCGCTGTTCTAGAACTAGATGGTAATAACTACATGATGTTTGCTCTTACTGAAACTGAGTTGAAAGGATATATTCCAAAGGATAACTGCAATGTTTCAAGAATGTGGATTGCATTAGAAAATTTTTGGAGAGAAGCGAGAATTAATGCACGAGGTAAGGTTATAAATATTCCATTAATTGGAAGTGGTGTAACAGGTATCAAATTAAATCCTAGCCGTCTTTTAGAAGTTAACTTTTTGGCACTTGTAAATGAGCTCGAAGAAGGTGGAAAAATTACTACTGAGGAAGTAAGAATAGTACTTCATCCAAAATATATAGAAGACATCAACTTGAGTGATTTTCAAAGCATTTGGAGTAGTGGATTTTAGAATAATAACATTAAGTAGATACCAACTAACTAACAACCCTCTTGCAGCGGACGGACACAAATTTTCGATGCTTAGTGTAAGATGCTTGTCGCCGCTGATGGGGAACCTTAGATGGCAGGCAGCGAGACTCGACTCGAAAGGATATCTGCTGCGCTTCCTTATTTTGCAGGTGTAGTTGACTTAATGCTTGAAGCAAATCCTAATTTAACTCACACTCAAGTCCGTCAGATCAACCGATTCTGCGATCGCTCTTGCTTAAAGCTAGGTGCGCTAGATTTTAGAGGAGAATGAAGTGAGCTTAATTTCTCCTAGGACTTAATCAATTAGAGGTCTTGGTAAGGGTTTACCGAGACCTCATTACTTTTGAGCATGGATTGATATCAAGTTTGAATAAACAGTCGTTGGAAGGGCGCACGTCGGTGCGCCCCTAAGGTTCTACAATAATGTATGTACATTTGTGCATAATGGTGATATAATGATTTTTGAATGGGATGAAAAAAAAGCGGCGGCAAATATTGCAAAGCACGGCATATCCTTTGAAAGGGCTATTCAGGTTTTTGCAGACAATAGCCGGATTGTCCGTGTTGACGACCGTTTCGCTTATGGAGAAGAACGCCTTATCACCATCGGACACCTTGAGGAAAGGCTTTGTGTAGTGGTGTATGTGGAACGCTTAGAAACAACAATCCGCATCATATCTGCCAGAAAAGCTAATAAACGAGAGATAAAAGAGTATGGCAATCGTTAGGAAAGAAGTGGATTTAAACAATCTTCCCAAAATGACTGAGGAAGAGAAGCTGCGTTTTGATGCCATTCAGGACAAGGATATCGATTATTCCGACATTCCCGAACTGGATGACCGTTTTTTCAAAGAAGCAATGCTTGCCAGCGAGTTTGAGAAAGGCAAAACCCGCGTTACCATGCGGCTGGATAATGACGTACTGGCATGGCTCAAAAGCAAGGGTAGAGGCTATCAAACCCGTGTCAATATGATTTTACGTGCTGCCATGCAACACAGTGACTCGCAATAAAAGCCATGACTGAAACTACTGCAAAAAAAAATATCCGTAGAGGTAGACTATTCCCTGAAATTCAATGGTCACCAGAGGAAAAAGCTAGACGGAAAGCAGATAGTGAAGCTTTTGAACACGGAAGAGCACAACGCTGAACTACACTCACGGTACAGTGGCC
>JAAHHL010000446.1 GCA_010672185.1 Caldora sp. SIO3E6
TCTGCACAGGAATAAGCTAGTTGAGAATTTGCAGCAGTTGGAAGCTGAGCTATCTACTCAAAAGTCAGAGCTACAGTCGGATACTCAAGGGTATAAAGAGGCAATACGCCAGCATCTAGAGCAAGTAGAAACGGAGTTGGCGACGGGGAAATCCCAATTACAGTCGGATGTACAAGCTCAAAAGGAGGCGATGCGTCAATACCTAGAGCAAGTGGAAACGGAGTTGGCGACAGGAAAATCCCAATTGCAGTCGGAGTTGGCAGCGAAAAAGGAGACAATAGGGGAGAATCTACAACAACTAGAATCCGAGTATGCTGGTGAACTTTCAAAGTGGCAATCGGGGACTAATGAACGTAGGGAAGAGATTTTTAAGAATTTAGAGCAATCCCAGGTTGAGCTTGACGAGCAACTGTCTGGCTTCAAGTCAGATGTTCGCACTCAAAAGGATAAAATTAGCCATAATCTGGAGAAATTAGAGACTAAGTTTGAGGCACAGCTGTCACAATTACACCTCGGTGCTCAAGAGCAGAAGGAGCTAACCCTCCAGAATCTGCAAAAAGTAGAAACCCAGTTGACTAGTGATTTATCGCAGTTACAATCAGAAGCTCAAACCCAAAAGGACGAAATCCTGCAAAAATTAGCAGAGGTCACACCTCAATTCATCTCAGACTCATTTATCGCGGAAGCTCACGAGAAAATCCAGAGCCTTACTGCACAGCTCAATGTACTGCAAGCCAACCATCCTCACCTATTCTTCAGTGTAGATGACTATCTCAAACAGGGAGATACCCTCTTATTAGAGAAGCGCTATGAAGAAGCGATCGCTAATTATGACAAAGGAATTGAACTGCAGCCAAGTATTGCTTCAGTTTGGCAACAAAAGGGAGCTGCTCTGAGAGAATTAGGAAGACATAAAGAAGCGATCGCATCTTTGGATAAAGCCTTGGAAATTAATGGTGATGACTCCGATAGCTGGTATCAGCGAGGTATCACTCTGATGGAATTGAAAGAGTATAAAAAAGCGATCGCAACTTTTGATGAAGTGATTCGCCTCCAACCTACGGATCAAAAAACTTGGCTGAATCGGGGTATTGCCCTAGCCCGGTTGAAGAATTATGAAGAAGCTATTTCTTCCTATGATAAAGCTATTGAACTCAATGCCGATTATCATGAAGCTTGGGTTAACCGAGGAGTAGCCCTAGGAATTCTACAACGGCGAGAGGAAGCTTTCACTTCCTTCGATCGAGCGACTCAATGTCAACCTGATGATGCGGTTGCTTGGCTCAATCGAGGTCTTGCTTTAGAAGAGTTAAAGCGCTATGAAGAAGCTATTACTTCTTTTGACAAAACTATTCAATTTAAACCCAACTCCCACAAAGCTTGGAATCACCGAGGTTATGCTCTAGTGCAGTTAGAGCAGGATGAAAAAGCTCTACAGAGTTTCAATAAAGCCTTGGAAGCTAAACCTAACTATGCCGATGCTTATTATAACAAAGCTGTTTGTTGTGTCCTACAGGGGCAAGATGACTCAGCGTTGAAAAACTTACAACAAGCAATCAAGCTTAATCCCAGGTATCGACAACAGGCAAAAACTGACAGGGATTTTGAGGTAATTCGAGATGATGAGTGGTTTAGGCAGTTGGTTAGGGGGTGAAAATGGATAATGGATAATGGATAATGGATAATTGGGAATGGATAATGGATAATTGGGAATTGGGAATTGGGAATTGGGAATGGATAATGGATAATTGGGAATGGATAATGGATAATTGGGAATGGATAATGGATAATTGGGAATTGGGAATTGGGAATAGTGTGCTGTAGCAATTCTCGAAAGTGTATCGGCTGTACCAATAATAATTTCTAGTATTGGTCATGCTTGGAATTTAGAATGCGGCTTAGATAATGTAGGTTGGGTGCAGCAACGCGGAACCCAACACTCAAGGAAATTGATGTTGGGTACAATCTCAACCAAAAACCTACTCACTCTCGTCATCAGCAACATGTTGACTGACCAAAGATTTAAACTCATCTAATGATGGAGTTGTCACCGCTTGAGCGAGAAGATTACCTAGTAGCTCAAGATCATCCAACTTCCCAATGAGAAGCTTCAATTCTTGAGTCACATCTTCAAACCTCACCTCAAGGATACGGACAATATCCTGCTGTTTGGCTTGTTGTAATCCTTCTTGGCGTCCTTCTTGGCGTCCCTTTTTAATTCCAATCCGTTCTACACTGGTAACGTAAGGCATATTTTTGTCCTCCTCTAATGCTTGTATTTCTTGCCACAGTCGCTCTTCTTCCCACTCTGGCAGAGCGATAAACCAGTCGATTAGGCGAAACAACTCAACTATATTCTCTCTGCTATATCCACGCTCGTACAAACTTTTGATCAGGGACAGTTTGTTTTGATATCCAATGGCCACATCTTGGTTGGCAATTTGGGCTATTCGGTGTGCCTGCACGATCGCTGCTAAGGGATTGGGATCTTGTACTAGTTCTTCCATATCATAATCTAGCAGCTTGACCACGGGAAATTTTAGTAGAGCCCCACAACCCCAAAGCTTATGCTTATACTTACTTGGACGCCAGCCTTTTTCCTCATCACCGAGTATTGCTAAACTGACTACTGTTTTGCGGTAGCGATCAAAAATCCGGTTGTGGTAAATGTACATACGCTCACAAAAGTCAGTTTTACGTTGGGATTGTATTTCAATATGCAGAAATACCCACTGCTCCTCTCCGGTTTTGCGCCAGACTTTCACCAACTTATCTGCTTCTCTGATGCCGGTTTCAGTTTCCCGCTTGATTTTCTGTAGTTCTGTGTCCAAAAACTCAAAGCCGAACTCCCACTCGATATCCTCTGCAATTGAGGGAAAGAAAAAAAGTAAAAAATCACGAAAATAGAAGGCAATAGTTTCCTTCCAGGGACCGTCGTACTCCCTCATCTCCTCATTCCTCAATTGTGGGTAAAGGATTAATTTTAAGTGATTTTCACCTTAAAGAGACAAAATTAGGTGATTTGCTTGCATTTGCTATTATTTTTGGCTCTGCTGGTTGCTTATCCTTCTATCTGAGGGTTATTGATTTTCGCGATCGCTTTTCCCTCTAATATCTATAGTAGCCCTGTGCCAGATTATGATGCCAAATCCGCTTGATTTAATCGAGTGCGGAATCTACAGAGATTTTTCAATAGAAAACTTACTCAGGCTTCAATTTAATGAGTGGTTCAACAACTCCCCGCCCATGTTGAATCATTTTGATGTCAAATAGATTTGTTGCCTGAACTAACTCTCCGAGCTTTTTATATCCATAATTTCTTGAGTCAAATGATGGAGATAATTTTTGAATCTGTGAACCTAACGGACCTAAATAAGCCCAGCCATCATCTCCTGAAACATCTTCATAAACATCCTTGAGCAATGTAAGTAATTCTTCCGGAAAACTCGATTTCTGCCCAATACTAGATTCTTTGAATTGCGTTGAAAGCTCTTTTTTAAGTGAATTTGCTGCCTCATGATAACTTTCAGTGTTCTCGATTTGCTCAAAGAGCTCAGTATATATAAACTTATCACAAGCACTTACAAATGCTTCTGGCGTTTTACTCTCTCCAAAACCATATACGACCAAACCTGATTCACGGATACGACTTGCCAGTCTAGTAAAATCGCTGTCGCTAGAAACTATACAAAAAGCATCAAAGTTCTTTGTGTATAACAAATCCATTGCGTCAATGATTAGCGCACTATCGGTAGAATTTTTACCTGTGGTGTATCTAAACTGCTGAATAGGTTGAATAGCAAATTTGTGTAATTTAGATTTCCAGGCGTTGAGGGACTGATTTGTCCAATCGCCATAAATTCTCTTAACGTGAGCACTACCATATCTAGCAATTTCCTTAAGTAATGGCTCAACCAATCTAGCACTTGCATTATCAGCATCAATCAAAACAGCTACCCTATCTGATTTTACTTGCTTCTCACTATTCATAAAATTGGAAAGTCTTAGAGTTGACTATAATCAGCATTACTTTCCACTATTACAATAAACTCAGTCACTTACTTCTCCTTCAACAACCCAATCTTCACCCTCAGCATCCCAAAACTCACCAGTTGTCAAAGTTTGTTTAGCCCACTCCACATCAGGATGTTCGTCTAAACGCTTGGAGAGTGTGAAGCCTGAATTGGTATTACTTAATACATGTACTTGAGAAGGAGCAAGTTCATCCATGATATAGGGAGAATGGGTAGAAAAAATAATTTGCAGATTGTTGTTGTCTTTAATAATTTCCTGAAAAACAGTAATCAGTGCTCTTTGCGCTTTGGGATGTAGTCCCTGTTCAATATCATCGAGTAACACTAAATTAGGTTGATTAGGATTCATCAAAACAGTTAATAATCCCAAAGTGAGCATTGTTCCTTCGCTCATGGCATGGGCTGGAATACGCTTACCTGTATTCATATCTAGGAAAACTTCCTGTCCTGCCATTTCCTGACTTTCTTCGTATAGCGCTACGCGCTATGGTTAGGACATTAATAAAGCCTGAAACCTAGTCATGGTCTATTTTTGAATTTTGAATTTTGAATTTTGAATTGCGCGTAGCGCTATATAGGATAGATTTTCCACCAACTTCAATTAAGCGTTGGCGATTGACAGAAACTTTGGCTCGCCTTACTCCTACCTCCCGTACACCAGGGACAATCTGTTGCAACATTTCCTGTAAGGATTGAAATTTACCTGGGGCTTCACTGCGAAGATAGTCTAAGGTAGGAGCTAAACCTGAAGCATCAAACTCTACTCGTGGCATAATTGCATCGCTGTAAGCAGCTTTGGCAAGGTTCGTAGCTACTAGCTTCAGATGAACCGAGTATTGTTTTCATTTATTAAAAATAAGGAAGATTGAGGCAATATGCGGTAAGATATTACCTTTTCCAGCATTTATCAGCTTGTTCTCCCTTTTGCTCTTGGGATATTTTAGCGATCGCATCCACCACAGCAGAGCAAACTGACTCCAAGCCTGTCTACAGAACATTTTGACTTTGATGCAGGTATTAGGTTACTAAGGAGGGAAAATACCAACACCTAACACCTCATCTCATGATTGGGAAGTCCCTATTGGCTGGTCAAAGCAGCGTGTTGATTACGCAAGTTTTCGAGAGCAGCATCAATTTTGGTTAGTTCAGGCTTTAATTGCTCCTCAAGTTTAGATTTGGGCACTTTGGCTTTTTTAGCTACTTTTGGTATGTCATTGAGTAAGCGCTCTTGATATTGTTCCAATTCAGTAATGGTTTCGGCGATTGCTTCAGGAGTCACTGGTTCTGCTTCCTGCGGAGCTTCCTGTGCCGTGACTGGCTCCGTTGCCTGTGGAGTTTCCTGTGCCGTGTCTTCAGTATCGATAGCTGTGGTTTCTAAATTTTCAGTCATATCAGTCGTTTCCATATTTGGGTTACGTTCTTGCTTATGTTTTATTTTCTCAGATCCTGCTCCCAGTGGTACGATTAAAAACGCGCAACCTCTGATGTTGGTACACTGAGTCCTACGAGCAAAGCACGTAGCTTTTGTGCGCGGTTATATCTAGCTGAATCTCTCAAGATGGATAAACGTTTTTTCAATCTGTTTAATTTAACCGAAGACCAAGCGATCGCTCTCCTCAAAACCCCAACCGAACAGCTTGATGCTCCCACTGATCGCTACGTTGCTGCTTCCCATCTGATCAAGTATCCCACAGAACGCTCCATCAATGCCTTAATCGAAGCTGTGCAGAATCGTTCCAGCGAGTTGTACGATCGCATCACGGGGCGCAAGGCATTGGAAAGTTTGGGGCGCTTACAAGCCAGAAAGGCTTTACCACTGATTAGCACCTGTTTGGGGGATGAAGATTGTTATACAGTGGAAAATGCAGTGTGGGCTATTGGGGAAATTGGCACAGAAGATACCGCAATCTTGGAAGAAATTGCCCAATTATTAGAAAAAACAGAGCAGAGTTACCGAATTATTATTCAAACCCTGGCTAAATTAAACTATCAACCTGCTGCTTCGCGCATCAAAAAATTTGTCGAAGCGGATGATAAACCCATTGTCAGTGCGGCGGTATCTGCTATTTGTCGCTTAACTGGAGACTATAGCCAAATACAGACAGTAGTTGACTTCCTCCAACACGAGAGCGTTAACGCCCGACGATCCTGCATCCAAGACTTAATTGATGCTCAATACTATG
>JAAHHL010000447.1 GCA_010672185.1 Caldora sp. SIO3E6
TGTAATTTTCTTACTAGTCCAATGGTTACTTCAGGGTAAGCAATCACTGTTAACAACCAACGGCGGGGTTCCTTGGGAAACACCTTGGGATGGGGAAGTTATTTGGCAGGTGTTGATCTTTGGTTTTTTCTTCGTTGGTCAAATCTTATTACCGTTGATGCTACCACTATTAATTAGTGTGTTAGGACTCAACCCTGGCAACTTCACGGTACAGATGAAGGCGTTCTATACCCTGTTTTCCTATATCCTGTTGGCAGCGGGTGGATTATTGGTACTCTACTTCTCCATTAAACCTTTTTTGCCCGTCTCCGAAGATTGGTTTAGCTTGAAGTTTCGCAGTAACTGGATTTTCTGGGGACTGGGAGGCTATTTAGTCGCGTTACCCTCGGTGGTGGTAGTCTCCTTGATTAACCAACAACTATGGCAAGGAAAAGGAGGTAGTAACCCCATTCTCCCCCTAGTTTTGGAGGGAAACGACAGTATCGCCATGTTGATCTTTGGCTTCACCGCCTGTGTTGCTGCACCCTTGTTTGAAGAGATAATTTTTCGAGGTTTCTTGTTACCCTCTTTAACTCGTTACTTGCCAGTTTGGGGAGCAATTGTTACCAGTGGCTTACTATTTGCGATCGCTCACCTGAGTCTTTCCGAAGTGCTCCCCTTGGCAACCTTAGGAATCGTCTTAGGGCTAGTCTACACGCGATCGCGCAATCTTCTAGCTCCCATGCTTCTCCACAGCCTCTGGAATAGTGGCACTCTGTTGAGTCTGTTTATTTTGGGTAGTCAGTAATATTTGTTGTTGGTTGTTGGTTGTTTGTTGTTGGTTGTTTGTTGTTTCAAAAAACCTAAAACCTAAAACCTAAAACCTAACACCTACCACCTACCACCTAATTAAAAAGCTCAAATACCTGTCGGCAGAAATGTTTCAGCTTGGGGGCAACTTCAACTGCTGGTTGGTACTGACCAACTAATTGCCAACTATCAACCGTGGAGAGTCGCCAAGCTTCTCCTTGATGATTAAATCCTGCCATTTCTAGACCAATTAGCCGTTGGTAGCCTTCCAAAGGGTCTTGATAAAACCGAATCTGCACTAGGATGCTGCGGCTTTGGAAACGTCTACTCCATCCAGGGAAGTGGAAGCCGATATCAATCGAGTCCGGATCAACTAACTCGCGGGTGTCAGGATCATTCCGCCAAGGGTTCAAGTCAGCTTTGGCATCAGGGAACTCTGACTTAAACAAATTGACAATTGCCGCAATCTTCGTCGTAACTTCTAACCCTCTTGCTTGTTCCGCTGCGTTCACAGTAAATCTCCTATGGTTAATTTTTATTAAAGGACTGCTTAATTATTTATTACAATTTACGGCAAACTCGCTTCAGTCTTTGACAAGTTTTATACTTCTGCTATGACTATGAAAAAGCGCAACGGTAAATACAACCTTAAACGCAGAATGCTTAAAATAGAAGAGTGTGACTTTCATCGCCTTTTAGACCTTTCCTTGAAAGCTAAGTATGGCGGTAATCCTGAGCACAAGAGAAATCCAGGTGATTTCAATCTAGATCCTCCTAGTAGACCTAGACCAGGCAAATCTCTCTGTGACTCCGTCAAAGTCTTTACGAGGAAGGAAGCTCTAATTTTACTCAGGAAGGGGATTAAAAACGGATTGGTTAGTGAACGCTTTATAGGAGAGTGGCCGAAGAATGTTTGGTCTGTTATGGATGATGGGACTCCGCTAGAGGCACAGTATGAGTCAGGCAATCAGGGAGTGTATCATGGCTATCCTTTGCCAACCGAAGATCCATTCTGTGAAGAAGTGATTAAGCAATGGAGGATTCGGAGTGAACTCGCTAAATCTTAATTTTGATTGGCTTACCAGCGGTAATGATTCCCCTGAGATCCAGCAGACTATGGGCATGTTTGGATTAAGTGTAGGAGATATCAGTCTTACTAGGAATGAGGATACCTTCTCTCAAACAATTCGTGATACAGTTCTAGTCTCTGCCTATCCTCTTGCTGCATGGATAGTCTCCTCGTGGTGGAGGTTACTCTATGAGCCTCTTCCTCCAGCACGAGAAAAGCCTTCGGTAAATTGGAGGATGGCCCATGAGCTGACGGCAGCAAATCAAGGATTTATTTGGCCACGAGTAATCCTAGCTTCAGATACGGAGTTAATGCAGATCTGGTCTACAACATCTAACACTACTGATCAACAGTCAGTTAGGTACATTAATAGCCTTGACCGACCATTCCCAATCAACCTTATTGAATTTGAGCAGAAGGCAAAAACTTTCATTGAGTCTGTTATACATCGCCTTGAGGCAACAGGAATTGTAGAGACACCACTATCTGGTCTTTGGAAAGAAGTCCAGGAAGAATTTTCTGATCCAGATTCAAGTCAATATCGTCGTCGTGAAGCTGAATTAGGCTTTGATCCTGACGAGTGTCCTGAAAGTGTTGTCGAAGATGCTTTGTGTCTTGCTAAACAGATGGGGGACAATACATTTTCAGAGGTGGCTCCTGCTTACGGCAAAGATATATCAGAAGCAAAACCATTGAGCGCAACAATTGCTGAACTAACCGAAGAATCAGGTCTTTATGGCAAACCCGAAGTTTCTATTGCCCACTCTGATTCACAAGAGTTACCAAAAGCACCTTGGCAAAAGGCAAACAAAGTGGCATCTTATCTACGTGATCAGATAGATATGGGAGAGAAGCCAGTTACTGACAATAAACTTTATGACTTGCTTGGTCTACATAAATCTGAATATGAAGCATGGAACCCTCTAGGAAGGCAGCATATTTCCATCGCACTTCCATTAGCTAACGCTGGATTTAAATTCCATCCCAGAAAAACACACCCCATCGCCAAAAGATTTGAATTAGCTAGATTTATTGGTGATTACTTGCTCCACAGTAATCATGGAGCATCATGGCTTGCCAGCACAGACTTTAGAACCTCAAGACAAAAGTATCAACGTGCCTTTGCCGCAGAATTTCTTTGTCCTCTCAGCAGCTTGCAATCTTTCTTGGATAATGACTATTCGGAGTCAGCGATAGAGGATGCAAGTGAATACTTTAGTGTAAGTCAAAAGACGGTCGAGTCAATACTTGTAAATAATGGCTTAATTACCTCTTCTGAGTCGATTAGCGATTTAGAGGCTAGCTGTCCGTATTAGGTGTTAGGGAAAAATAGGGTGGGAAGATAGAGCATGTTTTCAACCCTTGCCCAAAGTCCCACTAGAGCGGTAAGCTCAAACAACAGTAAATGGGGCTTTGGAAATAACAGTGGCAATCAGTGAAGAATTGATAGAGGTTGGAGCGCTGCAATGGTTCTATCGGGAAGCGAAACCAGCCCAGGAAAGTAACCAGCTGCCTGTGTTGTTCTTGCATGGTTTACCTTCCCAAAGTTTTTGCTGGACTGGGATTATGCCAGATTTAGCAGAAAAAGGTTTCAGAGCGATCGCACCAGACTGGATTGGTTCTGGTTTCTCTGCTAAACCAGCCAAACGTCAATTTGCCTATACCCCTGATGCCTTCCTTAACAGTTTAGGGGATTTGCTCAAGGCCCTGGAAATCGAGCAATGCCACCTAGTAGTCCAAGGATTTCTCGCTTCAGTGGGACTTCAATACGCCCTACGCCACTCAGAACAAATTGAACGCTTAGCAATTCTGAATACACCCATCTCTTCTGAGTCTAAATTACCTTGGGTAATGCAGCAATGGGGTTTACCCTTCGTCGGAGATATGGTCACCCAAGACCCCTTGTTGGTTGATCGTACTCTAGAAGGAGGCAGCCGCTATGTGGTTGAAGATAAGTATTTAGATATTTACCGTAGACCCTTCCTCAAAAGTTCTGATGTTGGTCGTAGTTTGCTGATGACGATCAAAAATCTCCAGATAAAGCAGTCAATGGCAGAACTTGAGTCAGGTTTTCGTAACTGGGAAAAGCCAATTCTCCTTGTTTGGGGACTAAAAGACCCCTGGCTTCCCTTGACTCAAGCGCAGCAATTTGCTAAGGGTATCAAGGATGTTGAACTAGTTAAGCTTGAAGAAGCAGGGCACTATCCTCAAGAACATTGGCCTCAAGAAATTAGTGAAGTCCTTCTTCCCTTTCTAAGACGTCAATAAAAAATCTTCCCGTAGGGGCGCACCGACGTGCGCCCAGGTATTGCTATGCGGTACATTTTTATCCCCCTCGCATCCCCCTTAGAAAGGGGGACTTTTATCTATCTACTGTACTTCGTTAGAGTGCAAAGCGCTGTATTTCCATGCCCGCTGCACTAGTGCCACTAAACCCAATCTTCTTTCCGAAGTATGTCGCTTAATACGGAAACAAAATCCTGAGTGGATTCATAAGGAAGCACATTGCGTCCAGGTATGATTGTACCTTGACAATTGGTAAAACCTTTCAGATAAGATTCTAGCCGTTGTTTTGGAGTTTCTATCTCCACATCTCTACTAATGCTAGAAGCTTGCTCTCCTAAGACCACAAAAGTAGGTTGATTAATTTTAGCAATCATTGCTGAATAATCTTGCCGCCAAAATCCTGAGAGAAATGAGAAGACAGCATAACGACTCTCAAGATTTTTCGCTCCTGCTTGCAAGGTATTTAACCATTGTTCATCCACATCCACCGCTTTAGCAAACAGTTGCTTCACAGAAAAAGATTGCAAAAATTGGCGGCGACGAGCATAACGGTAAAAGTAAGTACCTAGGGGAGAGTCAAATAAGTTCCAAGCAAGACGTTGATTAAAAGAAGTTTTATCTTCTGAGAGCAATTGCCAGGTTGGAGGACCCGCTAATACCAAACCTTTGATTAAATGGGGTGCTATATCAGTCAAAGTGATGGCTACAGGTAATAATGCTCCCTGGCAAACTACAATTACGGGAGTTTTGACTATTTCTTGAATAAAATAGTGCAACTGTTGAGCCCAATCTTCAGGATAATAGGCAAAACGAGGTTGAGCATTAGCTCCACATCCGAGTAAGTCAGGATTATAGATCGGGTTAGGTTGGCTGGTTTTTAACCAAGCATCACCAAAACGCCGCCAGAAAAGGCGGGATAAACCAACACCAATAGGATGAATTAGTAATAAAGGAGGATGGCTTTGGTTGGTGGCATAGACTTCATAAGCACAGCGGAAGTCTTTCCAGGTATAAAATTTTTCTGCAAACATTCGTTTTTCTACCATAGTATTTACTAAATATCACCTTCAACCAACCTACAAGAGCCGCAATTGCACTAGTGCAGCGCGGCGGAAATAGGTAACCAGTTTGAGAGGGATAGAACCCTTACTCTATAAGCATTCTTCATTCTTCATTCTTCATTCTTCATTCCGCGCAGCGGCACTAGCTCCTCTATCCAGCATATAATAATTAAAAGCGTAACTGCTAATTATTATGAAAGAACTAATTAGGCAACAACAGATTCTAAAACGGCATAAATTTGTCAATAATTTAACTCTTCATCTTCATAGCTTAATTCTGCCTGGGATTGGTGCAGTATTGATGAGCTTATTTTATGACATTAATAATACTCTGACTTTAATCGGTTGTGGGATTATGCTTTATGTGCTGACTATAGGAATCAGTTTAGTCATTCCCTACTGTAGTAATCGCAAATATGACCTAGAAAAAGAACTTACTCAGCTTGAATACCGTTTAACACACATCAAAGTTATCAATCAATCTCTAGACGAGGGTAGAGATATGATGCTGTTTGATGAAGATTCTCACTATTGGAATATTTTAGAAAAGTTGGTTGGTTGATGGATAGCGATCGCTCCTGTCTGTTACCTTGTTTAATCAAAAGAATAAATCGAAAATGAGAAAAATATTTTGGCTAAGTTTGCTAGTTATTAGTTTGCTATTAGTACTGCTCTTCGGTTTTCGAGATAAAGCAGCACATCCCAACTCTACTGCTACTAAAATTCTAGCAACAGGCCAACTTAAGTATCAGTCCCATCAACTAGATGCCGCTGTAGTTCATACTCTGTTGATTCCTGCTGACAGTGGCTTTGTAGTGAAAACTGTTGCTTCTGAACAACTTATTCCCTTGGAAAATTTTGTCCCTAATCCTAAGGGGGCTTATGCTTGGATTAATTTTATGTTGGAACCAGATGTTGCTGCTCGAATGTGTGAGAGATTGAGTTTCGCTACACCGAACAAAGAAGCCTACAAACTATTACCCTCTAAAA